>CAMCEP010000134.1 GCA_945873675.1 Asaia bogorensis | reverse complement strand
CCCACCGCAAGCCGGCCGATGTCATCCCGCCCAAGCGCAGTCGCCCCGCCAATGGTCGCAGCATTGAATAAATCCGTCGTGCTGAGCGTGCGCGGTGAATTCGCCTGGGTGCGCGCGATATGCGCGGCCAAGCGCATCTCATCCAGCATATTATGCGGATAGGTATCCGTACCGATCCCCATATTCACGCCATTGCGGATATAGCGCCCCAAATCACGCAGCGCGATGCCGCGGCGTGCAAAAACAGTCGGGCAATGCGCAACCGTGGTGCCGGTTTCCGCCAGCCGCTTCAGATCGGTTTCCGTATGCCAGCGCGTGGAAGGATGATCATCCAGGAAAATCCCATGTCCGATGATCGCGCGTTCCCCAAGCAGACCAAGAGAATCCAACCATCCGATCGGCGTTGTGCCATGCCGGCGCGTGATTTCGTGAAATTCCACCACGGATTGCGCCGCATGCACCTGCCAGGAAAGCCCGCGCTTATTGGCCTCAGCCCGGCTATCCTTCAAAAGCCCCGCCGAGCAGGTATCAATCTGCGCCGGCACCACCATGCCGAAAAGCCGACCGCATTCATGCTGTTCAGCGCGCTCCACCAGGCGCAGCGCTTCCTCCATGGCCTTTTCGCCGGCCTTTTCGTCCCATTCATATTCAACCACATGGCCATTCTTGGTGGACCAGCGCGCTGACCGGAACATGGGCGCGACACAAACCCGCATGCCCGCTTCCGCCAGCAGATCAAGCCAGCCTGGATGCGCCATGGACAAATCGGCCAGCGTGGTCACACCCGAAAGCAGCAATTCGGAAAGCGCCACGCGCACGCAATGCGGCACGGCTTCCGCATCCGCACGGAAGATCGGCATGTATTCGTAAAGTGAGGAATTATAGAGCCCCGGTGAGCCGATCTCATCCAGAAAACCCTTATTCATCGGCTCACTGGAAGGATGGGAATGGATATTCACCAGACCCGGCATGATCATCAGGCCCTTGCCATCCATCACCTCATCCGCCGGGCCTTCATAATGCCGACCGACAAAGCGCAATACGCCATCGGTGAAGGCCATATCCGCATCGGGCAGATAGGTGTGTGATTTTTCAGCCGCATCCCAGGCGACGATCAGATCGGCGCGGCGGATCAGGGTGGTTGGCATGCTGGCGTTCTCCCATCGGCGATATCAGGCAAGGATAGAGTGATCCTTCGGGTGAAGTCACGCCACGGCATATATGGCTTAGCCAAATGGTCCCGGCGCCGCACATCCGGCCGCGCTTTCACGCCCACCCCATCACCTTGACGTGAGGCACCCCCAGAGCGGCCTGACTTCACGGGTATTTCAGGCGGCAGGTCGGCCGCGCGCTGCTATCGAAGCCTTGGCACCCCGGCATCGGCCCAAAGATGCCCGTTGAAAACGAGGATGATCGATGACACTGCGCAAATCACTGACGGTCCTGGCCCTTGGCCTACCTCTCGCCGCTCAGGCGCAGCCCATTCAAGGGCTTTACCTGGGGGGCGGGATTGGCGGGAATTACCTGCAGGGTTTCAGCGGCACCAATAGTTCGGTTGATTTCCATTGGGGCTGGGCGGGCGTACTCAGCCTGGGCTGGGGGTTCGGCAATGGTCTGCGCGCCGAAATCGAAGGCAGCTATCGGCAGAATGAGGTAAGCGACATCAGCTTTGCCGAGCTTCCGGGGCTTACCGAAAAGGGTAATTCCAAGAATTGGGGCGTCATGGCGAATGTGCTTTATGACATTAATCTTGGAACGAGCTTAGGGGGTATTACGCCCTATATCGGTGGCGGCCTTGGCTATGTCTGGCAGGAATATGACAAGGTCGGTATTCGGATCGGCAATGATACGCTTGATTTCAATGGTGATGGCGGCGCCTTTGGCTACCAGGCGATTCTAGGTGCGTCCTATCCGATCAGCCAAGTACCTGGGCTTGCCGTCACGGCGGAATACCGGTTTCTGGGTACGGTTAGCCAAAGCATGAGTGGCAGCGCGCGTGCGTCACTGGCGGGTGGAACGGATGCTGGAACAGTCAAATTCGATTTGGATAATTTCAATCATTCGCTGTTGATCGGCTTGCGCTACGCCTTCAATGCGGCGCCCGCGCCGGTTGCTGCCGTGGCACCCGCACCCGCTGCCATGCGGAGCTATCTTGTCTTCTTCGATTGGAACAAGGCCGATCTGACAGATCGCGCGCGGCAGATTATTGGCGAAGCAGCGCAGGCGCGCGCCAGCCAGCAGGTCACGCGGATTGAGGTGAATGGGTATACTGACCGCTCCGGCGCGCCACAATTCAATGAAGCCCTGTCAGTCCGCCGCGCCAATGCCGTGGCAGCGGAATTGCTGCGCCGTGGCGTGCCGCGCAATGAAATTGTCACGCGCGGCTTTGGGGAAGCCAATCCGCTGGTGCCAACCGCTGATGGTGTGCGCGAACCGCAGAACCGCCGCGTGGAAATCATCCTGCGGTAGAGCGTTTCCGGCGCCATGAATAACCACTTGGCGCCACATCATGTCTGCCAGACGGACCAGGCGCAATATTCGATCTGATATCATCATCAAATCGAATATTGCCCAAACTCCCATTCGAAAACTCAATTCACGGGGTCACGAATTTCCTTGAAGGCACTTTTCATACGCGCAACTTGATTTTCCAATCTTGTCGGCACCGGCCCCAAACTCAGGGCCTGGTTCAGGCTGGCTTCCGCGTCGGCAGGCCGCCCGATAAAGAGAAACGCCTCCGCCCGACCCAAATGGGCATCCATGGATGTCGGGGCGCGGCGTGTTGCTTCGGTCATCGCTGCAAGCGCGCCCCTGCCATCATATTGCGCAAGCCGCAGCCGGCCGAGCAACAGATGCGCTGTCGGGCTGAAGGCATCATAAATCAGCGCATCCTGCACCAGCTTCAAGGCTTCCTGGCTGCGGCCAAGGCGCTGCATGATTTCGCCCTTTTCGGTCATGGCCGTGGGATCGTCGGACCGCAAATTCAGACCCTTGTCGATTTCTTCGAGGGCTTTCGCGTATTCACCCCGCGCGCGGATCACTTGCGCAATGCCGGTATGAATCCAGAAGGCGCCAGCATCCAATTGCCGTGCCCGCGCATAATCCTCCATTGCAGCATCCAAATCGCCCAGCAAGAATCGCGCGCGCCCACGACCATAGATGAAGGCGCCTTCATTAGGGCTATTCGCCACCAGAGCCGCGAAAATCGCATAAGCTTCCTGCCCGCGGCCAGAGCGCAGGAAGGAACGGCCAATCAACGCCCGCACCGCGCGTTCCGCATCAGCATCAAGCCCATCCAGCAGCAACATGCGTGTCAATCTCTCACGCACATCGGTTTCCACGCCCAAGGTTTGCGCAAGGTGCCACGCATAAAGCTTCGGGAAGACAAAGCGCCAAACCTCTGGCGCGCCGGCGGCCAAAAGCTCATCTACCTGATTGAAGGCGAAGCCGCCGATATCAGCGATCTGCCCATGCCCTGCAAGACGCAGGCGCAGCTTCAGCTTATCTTCGTTCAGGATGATTTCCCCGGAAACGCGGCGCGGGGCGATGCCAATAAGGTTGCGCGCAATATCAGCCAGGGACCGCAACGAAATGCCGGCGATGGGCACATTGAAATCAGGTTTTTGGCCAACAAGTTCCACATTGGGCCGCACCACTCTTTCGGATGTCACAACCCGTTCCGCCGCCGCAATCTGGTCAAGCAAACGCAGCGCCACCACTTCGGGCGTCAGGCCGGTTTCGGCCAAACTCGTGGGCACCTGAATGGGGGCCACTTCAATCGTATCCTGATGGATTTCGCGAACAACCAAAACGATCATGATCGTCAGCACAATGATCGGGACCACTGCCCAAAGGGCCGCCTGAAAACTGGACTAGAGCTTCATGAGCGTGGATGCCGTGGGCTCCTTGCCTCCGGCTGCTTTGTCGGGTGGATTGTTCTGCGGTTCATTCATAATGAACGTTTCACGATATTGATGCCGCCAAAGTCAAGCCATGAACCATCCGATCCTAAGGACTCTACGGCACACGGGCATCCGATCGAACTCAGGGGGCAAGGCGTTACCCGCGCGGGCTGGCGTTGGCTGCGGTTTCCAGGATTTCGCGGAATAGCCGCGCCGGCAGCCCCCCGCCCGCCACATTATCCATCGGCACGCCTTCATCATTGCCAAGCCAAACCCCCATCACCAAGCCACCGCTGATGCCGATGAACCAGGCATCGCGATATTCCTGCGTGGTGCCGGTTTTGCCGATGACCGTGCGGCCAGGGATCGCCGCCGCGCGCCCAGTGCCGCGCGCCACCACCGCCGCCATCATGCTGCGCATGGCTTCCATATGCTCAGGGGCGAAGGCGCGTGCAGGCTCTGCGCGCGGCAAGGGCCAGGGGCGACCTTCAGCCTGTACTTGCGCCACGCCAAAGGGCTCCACACGGAAGCCGCCATTGGCGAAGGGAGCATAGGCCGCGACCAGATCAAGCAGCGTCACCTCCCCGGTGCCAAGCGCAATCGTGGCATCACGCGGAAAGGGGCCATCCAGCCCGGCCCGCCGCGCGGCTTCCGCCACCTTGCGATGCCCGCCCGCGCGCTGCAGCAACCGCACGGCCGGTGTATTCACGCTATGGGCCAAAGCCTCTTCCAGGCTGATTTCGCCGCGCGCGCGCCATTGGCCATTGCTTGGCGACCAGCCGCCAAGATTGAGCGCGGTATCGGCGATCATGTCCTGCGGCCCAAGCCCCGCTTCCAGGGCGGCGAGGAAGATAAAGGGCTTGAAGGCGCTACCCGGTTGGCGCCGCGCCTGCGTCGCGCGATTGAAGGGGCTATTGCGGTAATCCTTGCCCCCCGCCATGGCGCGCACCGCCCCCGTTGCGGCATCCAGCGCGACAACCGCGCCCTGATGCACCCCGGCCCGCGCGCCCGGCCCGGCCAGGATTGCGTCAATCCGTGCCTCTGCCGCGGCTTGCAGAATGGGGTCGAGCGTGGTGCGAAATACCAGATCAGCGCTGCCGGGCGCGCGCCCCGCCATGCCATCCTGCACCCAATCGGCGAACCAGCCGGCATCGCGTGAAGGTGCGGGGGTGAAGCGTATGGCCTCAGCCGCCTGCAGGGCCTGGGTCGCGGTCAGCACGCCGGTTTCCGCCATGGCGGTCAGCACTTCCATCGCGCGCGTCATGGCCGCCGCCTGATTGACGCGCGGATTGATGCGCGATGGTGCCTTGGGCAGCCCGCCTAGCACCGCCGCCTGCCCCGGCGTCAGCCGCCTGGCCGAGACACCAAAATAAAGCCGCGCCGCCGCATCCACGCCATAAGTGCCGGCGCCGAGATAGACGCGGTTCAAATACACCTCCAGCAATTCATCCTTGCTGAAGCGCTGTTCCAGCCAAAAGGCCAGCATGGCTTCCTGCGCCTTGCGCTTCAGGCTGCGTTCGGGCGTCAGAAACAGGTTTTTCGCCAATTGCTGCGTAAGGGTTGACCCCCCCTGCACCACGCGACCTGAAATGAAATTGGCATGCACCGCGCGCGCCAGCCCAATGGGGTCTATGCCCCAATGGTCGCGAAAGCGCCGATCCTCAATGGCGATAAAGGCGGCCGGCAGATGCGCCGGCATGTCACGCAGCCTGAGCGTTTCGCCATACAAATCGCCATTGGTCGCCAGCAGCTTCCCATCCGAGGCCAGCAGCGTGGTGGAAGGCCGCCGCGTCGCGGCAAGTGCCGATTCCGGCCGCGGTAAATCCCACGCCAGAATCAGCAAAACCACGCAAGCGGCGATCAGCCCCCAAATCATGGCGAGGAGCCCAAAACGCAGCAATCCCCAGCGCCGCCGCGGGCGCGCGGCGGGACGTGAGGGGGGGGCGGAAAGACGAGCGCCCAGAGCCTCTCTGGTCTGGCTGCGGGGGGGCGTGCCGTGCCTTTCTGAGGATCTGGCCCGTGGTGAGGCCATGTGATGTCCATACCATGCCGGACGCTTCCGCGAAACGGCGCATTGACGCGGCAGGGCAAGCCCCGGAACATCAAGCAAGTTTCAGGAGCGCCAGACTTGGCAATTTCTCGCGGTATTTGGGTGATTGGCGCGGCGGTCTTCACCATTGGCTTTTCAACGACCCTCGCCATGCCCTTATTCACCACCTATGCGGCGCGGGATGGCCAGGGGGCGGCCGGGCTTTCCGCTGCCTTCATTGCCTATGCGGCGAGTGCGATCATCTCAGCCCCCCTACTGGGGGGCCTGTCAGACCGGATCGGGCGCAAGCCCTGCGTTCTGGCGGCGTTGGCGCTGACCATTTGCGGCACCATTGCGCTGATCACCGCACCGGGGCTCGCCGCACTTGCCTTTGCGCGCGGCATGCAGGGCTTGGCAGTGGGCTTGCTCGCCGGTGGGGCGACGGCCTGGGCGGCGGAATTGGCCACGGGGCCGGAAGCCGGGCGGCGCGCAGCGCAAGTCACCACGCTTGCGAGTGCGAGTGGTTTTGCGGCGGGCGGCATGGCCACCATGGCAGCGATAGAAATCTTCGGACCCGCCGAACCGCCACTGACCTTCTGGCTGCATATGACGGCACTCGCCACGATCTTCCTGCTGGTATTTTTCCTGCCAGAGACCAAAACCCCGGCGCGCGTGGCGTGGCTGCGCATGCCAAGCTTTCCGCGCGGCACCTTGCCCCTTTCACTCAGCATGCTGGCGGCCTGGGCGGTCACGGGCACGGTGATCACCGCCGTGCCGACAGCACTGACAGAAGCCGGCTATCCGCGCATGGGGCCGCTTGCGGTGTGCTTCATGATTTTGGTGGGGGCTTTGGTGCAACAGATGATGGCGCGCATCGCCGCGCGGCGCTTGGTGCTGATTGGTCTGCCGGTGCTCGTGCTGGGCGCGGGCTTGGTGATGTGGGGGACGCTGCATGCGGCGCTGCCCGCGCTGCTGCTGGGCGGCGCCCTGGTGGGCAGCGCGGCTTATGGGTTTTTGTATATTGGCGGGCTTGCGGGCGTTTCTGAAAAAGCCGGGCTGGACCGCGCGCGCGCGGCGGCGGGCGTTTTCCTGGTGGCCCATATCGGCTTTTGCATCCCGCCACTCATGGCGGGATTTGCGATGGATGCCTTTGGCGCGGGTGCGACGCTGACGGTGTTTTGGCTATTGCTGGCGGGGTTCGCGGTGGCCCTTATGTGGGCGCTGCGCGAAACCCCAAGAATAACCTGACTAGACCAAGCCTTCTTCCCGCGCCTTGATCTGCATCGCCAGGTATTTGGAATACATCCGGCATTGCGCGAAGGAACCGCCGGTAAACCACAGCCCCTGCTGCGGCGTTTCCATCCACATATTGCGCAATTCCTGATCGGCATCATCAAAGCCCCAGACCTTGCCGACGCGCTCCGCCACCGCATCGCCAAAGAAGCCGCGCACCAGATGATCCTGCCCCTTATAGCCAGTCGCGAGTACCAAAAGCGCTGCCGGCAATTCGCT
>CAMCEP010000133.1 GCA_945873675.1 Asaia bogorensis | reverse complement strand
TTCCTTTGCGTTTGGTGCTTTATACGCCTGAGGAATTGCTGGGTATTGTGACGCGCGGCGCGCGCAAGCTGGGGTTTGATTTGTCTGAGGATGGCGCGCGCGAGATCGCGACCCGTTCGCGCGGCACGCCGCGCATTGCGGGGCGGCTGCTGCGGCGTGTGCGTGATTTCGCGTTGATGGAAGATAAGGTCGCGGACCGTGCGATGGCGGATGCGGCGCTTAGGCGGTTGGAGGTTGATGCGCTTGGTTTGGATGCGATGGATCGGCGGTATTTGTTGCGGATAGCGGAACACCATAATGGCGGGCCGGTTGGGATTGAAACGCTGGCGGCGGCCTTGGCGGAAAGCCGGGATACGCTTGAGGAAGTTGTGGAACCTTTCCTTATTCAAGAAGGGCTTGTGTTGCGCACGCCGCGCGGGCGGGTTTTGGGTGATCGCGGCTGGCGGCATTTGGGCTTGAGCCCACCGGCTGGCGTGCAGCCATTGTTGGATTTGCTTGGGGATCAGGACGCGTGAGCGCGCCGCATCTTTGGGCGCTCCGCGTTTATTTTGAGGATACGGATGCGGGCGGTGTTGCCTATCACGCGCGCTATTTGCATTGGGCAGAGCGTGCGCGGACGGAAGCCTTGCGCGCCATGGGTTTGCCGCACCAGGAAATGATCGCGCGGCATGGTGTCTTCCTCGTGGTGCGGCGGCTGGAAGTGGAGTATTTCAAACCGGCGCGACTCGACGAATCGGTGGTGGTGGAGACGCATATCCGCCGTGTGACGGGCGTGCAGGTGTTGCTGCGCCAAATTGTGCGGCGTGACGCCGGTGAGGTGCTGGCGGTGCTGGATGTGCGGCTTGCCTCTGTGGGGCAGGGTGGCGCCAAGCCCGTGCCTTTGCCGGAGCCTTGGCGTTCGGCGCTGCGCGCGGTGGCTGAGGCAGCGCCGGGGTGAACAAGTTTCTGCCGGGAAAAGGTCGTTTTTCTCGGCTTTTGTAGTTTCGGGTGGCTTTGGCTGCCGGCAATCGTCCTGTTGGGGGCGAAGGAGATGTGGCGTGGATCGTAGCGTGACCACTCAGGCGCTTGGGCAGGCGGCCCATGATTTGTCGCTTTGGGGCTTGTTCCTGCAAGCGGATTGGGTCGTCAAAGGCGTGATGATCGGCCTGCTGCTCGCCAGTATTTGGGTCTGGGCGGTGGTGTTTGAAAAGGTTGTTGCCATCAGGCGCATCAATAAGGCGGCGGATGGGTTTGAGGATCGCTTCTGGTCCGGCGGCAGCCTGGATGAGCTTTACACGCGCGAAGGGGAGCAGCCGACGCATCCGCTGGCGGCGGTGTTTGGCGCGGCGATGCGCGAATGGCGCCGTAGTGCGGGCCGGGCCAATGTGCTTGGCGGTGCCAAGGAACGCGTGGAACGCGCCATGGGGGTCACGATTGGGCGAGAGATGGAAAGGCTGGAACGCTGGATGGTGTTTCTGGCTTCTGTCGGTTCGGTCGGGCCGTTTGTTGGCTTGTTCGGCACGGTTTGGGGGATCATGAATTCCTTCTCGGCCATTGCGGGCATGCAGAATACGAATTTGGCCGTGGTGGCGCCGGGGATTGCGGAAGCTTTGTTTGCGACAGCGATTGGCCTGATCGCGGCGATCCCGGCGGTGTTGGCCTATAATAAGATCAACACGGATTTGGCGCGTTTTGCTGCGCGGCTTGAAGGTTTCGCAACCGAATTCGGTGCCATCCTGTCGCGCCAGACGGAAGCGGCGGCAAATGATGGTGGGCCGCGCAGCCCGAACCAGGCGGCGGAATAAGCCATGGCGGCATCCCTTTCAGGCGGGCGGGCTTCGGGGCGTTCGCGTTATCGTCCGATGGCGGAAATCAACGTCACACCGCTGGTGGATGTGATGCTGGTGCTGCTGATCATTTTCATGGTCGCGGCACCGCTGATGACGGTGGGCGTGCCGGTGGATTTGCCGAAAACCACTGCCCAGCCGCTCAATCAGGAAACGGAGCCGCTGACCATTACGGTGAACCCTGAGGGCAAGATTTTCTTGCAGGAAACGGAAGTGCCTTTGGATGGGCTGGTGCCGCGCCTGCAAGCGATCATGCGTGAACAGCCGCAAGGCGCGCCAGAGCGGCGGATTTTTGTCCGTGGCGACAAGGCCATTTCCTATGGTCAGGTCATGGAGGTGATGGGCACTATCGCCGGTGCGGGCTTCACGCGCGTGGCCTTGCTGGCGGAACAGCCAGGCGGGCCGCGCCCTGGTGCGGCAGCGCCCCCGGCTGGCAGGCCGGCGACCCAGCCCGCGCGCCCGGCAGCGCCGCCTGCTGCGCCTAATCGCCCTGCCCAGCCACCCCGCTGAAGGCCGGGGAAGGAGAGAGCCTTGCCCCGGGCCCAGCCCGATAAGCGCCTGAACAAATGGCTGATGGTCTCGGCGGGGCTGCATGTCGCGCTGCTGGCCATCGGGGCCTTGTTCTCGCTTGCGCGTTCCATTCCTGAACCGCAGGAACAGGGGATCGCGGTGGAGCTTGTGGCCCCTGGCCCGGCGCAGATGGCGCGCGCCGATACGCCTTCTCCGGTGCCGGCGCAGACCTCCACCCCCAATCCGGCGCCGCCCACGCCCGAACCGCCTGCGCCTGAGCCACCGCGCAATGCGCCGCCTGAGCCACCGCCGCCACCACCACCCCCGCCGCCGGCGCCGGCTGCTGCGCCGACGCCAGCGCCGCCAAGCCCGGCGCCACCAACCCCACCCGCGCCGGCGCCCGCGCCAAGCCCAGAGCCTTCGCCCGCGCCCCGCGTGACGCCGCAGACGCCAACGCAACAGCCAACACCGCCGCGGCAACAGGCGGCACAGCCGCCGCGCCCGGAACCGCCCTTGCCCTTGCCGCCGCCCCCGGTGCCGCCGCCGCCTGAGCCATCGCGTCAGGCGGGCACTGGGCAGACACCGCCCGTGGCACGGCCGCAGGAAAACAGCTCATCAGTGCAGAATACGCTGGAGCGGTTGCGCAACGCTCAGCAGCAGGATCGCGCGCCGACAGCGCGGCCCAATCCTTCCGGCGCGCCGCGCCAGGGGGGCGGTTCGCCGACCGGCACGGCAGCGCTGACGCAGGGTGAGATTCGTGGCCTCGCGGATCAGGTGGCGGAATGCTGGAATGTGGATTCCGGTATGCTTGGGCTTCAGGACATCACGGTTGAATTGCGTGTACAGCTTGATGGCCAGGGCAATGTCCGCAATGTGGTGCCGGCGGGGAATATGCCGACCGATCCACGTGTGCGGTCTGTATTCGAATCGGCGCGGCGTGCTTTATTAGCGCCTGCGTGTAATCCGCTGAAGGTGCCTGCCGATAAACTGCAAACGGTGATGGCTTCCACTTTTCGCTTCAGCCCGCGCGGGCTGGTGCGCTGAATTCGGGATGATGGGCATGACAACTAGACGCTCCCTTCTGCTTGGTGCCGCGGGCGCGGTGACGGTCTCGGCGCTTGCGGGGGCACCGGATGCGGCCTTTGCGCAAGGGGCGGTGATTGACATCACGCGCGCGCGAACAAACCCGATCCCGATCGCCATTCCGGATTTCGCGGGTACTGGTGATGGCCAGCGTTTCGGGCGAGATGTCGCGCGCGTGGTGCAGGATAATTTGCGCAATTCCGGCCTGTTCCGCCCCATACAGCGTCAGGCTTTTATTCAAACACCGGAGGGCGCGGCGCAGACCCCGCGGTTTCAGGATTGGCGCGTGATTGGCGCGCAGGCGCTGGCGACAGGGCGCGCGGATGTGCAGGGCGGCAATTTGCGTGTGGAATTCCTGCTTTGGGATATCCTGCCAGAGACCCGGTTGCAGGGCACGGCCTTCACCGCTCCAACTGGCAATTGGCGGCGGATCGCGCATCTGATCTCTGATGCGATCTATGAAAGATTGCTGGGCGAGAAAGGCTATTTCGACACACGCATTGTTTATATCGCGGAATCTGGCCCGCGTGATCGCAGGCTGCGCCGACTTGCGATCATGGATCAGGATGGCGAAAACAACGCCTTCCTGACCGATGGGCGCGAGTCCGCGCTTACGCCGCGCTTTCATCCGGCCGCTGATCGCGTTGCTTTCATGTCCTATCAGGATCGGCAGCAGCCGCGCGTTGTCTTGTTTGATTTGAATACGCGCGGCCAGCAGGCGCTTGGCAATTTTCCGGGCATGACATTGTCACCACGCTTCGCACCTGACGGGCGTTCGGTGGTGCTTTCCGCCATGCGCGGGGCTGATGCGAATATCTTTGCTGTGGATTTGGCGAGCCGACGCGAAAGGCAGCTTACGAGCGGCAGCGCACTTGATGTCAGCCCGTGCTATTCGCCCGATGGCACGCAGATCGTGTTCAATTCCGACCGTGGTGGCGATCAGCAGCTTTACGTGATGGATGCGAATGGCGGCGGCATTCGGCGCATTTCCTTCGGCCGCGGGCGCTACGCCACACCGGTCTGGTCGCCACGCGGCGATTTGATTGCCTTCACCCGCTTCGGCGGCGGCAATTTCGCCATTGGTGTGATGCGCCCCGATGGATCGGGCGAACGCATCCTGTCCGAGGGCTGGAAGATGGAAGCGCCAAGCTTCGCGCCGAATGGCCGCATGCTGGTCTTTGGCCGGGAAACCCGCGCCACAGATACGCGCGGTGGCGGCTTTTCGGCGCGCATCCACACCATAGACATTGCGGGCTTCAATGAACGGCCCTTGCCAACGCCAACCGATGCGACCGATCCGACCTGGTCGCCCATGCTTTCCTGAAGGTTTTCATCAGGTTTTGGCTTGACCGCAGCGCATCGAGCCTTTACCGCACCGCACAAAGTTACGTTTTTCCTGAAAGGAAACCGGTCATGAAGTTGAAATTCCTTGGTATTGCGAGCCTTGCGCTACTCGCCGCCTGCTCCAACACGGATTCCAGCAGCAGCACGGGCGCCGGCATGGGCGCCGGCAATATCCGCCCCGGCAGCCAGGAAGATCTGGTCGCCAATGTCGGTGATCGCGTGTTCTTCGATTATGATCGCAGCAATATCCGCGCCGATCAGCGCCCGGTGATGCAGCGTCAGGCGGAATGGATGGGCCGCTATCCGGAAGTGCGGGTGCAGGTGCAGGGCCATGCGGATGAACGCGGCACGCGCGAATACAACCTGGCGATTGGGCAGCGCCGTGCCAATGCGGCGCGCGATGCCTTGGTTGCGGGTGGCGTGAATCCGGCACGGGTTTCCACTATCTCCTTCGGTAAGGACCAGCCGGCGTCGCTTGGTTCCGATGAAGGTTCTTGGGCGCAGAACCGCCGCGCCGTGACCGTGGTGCAGTAAGGAAAGGGCGCGGTTTCGGCCGCGCCGCTTATTGACCATGACGAACTCCCGCCTCGGTTTCCGGGTCATGCTTTTGGGTCTTGGGCTGGCTTTTTCTGCCCCGGTCCAGGCGCAGGTTGAAAGCCGCGAAGGGATTGCGCTGCAAAACCAGATTTTGGATTTGCGGCGCGAGCTTGAGGCGGTTCGCCGTGGCGGGGCCGTGGCCGCGCCAAGCGCGCCTTCGCGAGGTTCTGCTGCTTCGGGCGATCTGGTGCAGCAATTGCTGGGTCGTGTGCAGGAGCTTGAGGAAGAAAACCGCCGCCTGCGCGGGCGTCTTGATGTTGCTGACAATAATGATCGGCAGGTGCGCGCCGAGGTGGAAAAGCTGCGCGGCGATTTGGATTTCCGCTTGCAGTCCCTGGAGAAAGGGGCTGGCCGGCCGGCCGCCCCGCGCCCTCCTCAGCCGGGGCCGGCGGCGCAAGCTCAGCCAGCTCCGGCCAGCCCGGCACCCTCCAGCGCCCCCCGAACCGTTGATAAGGCCATTGCGGATGGCCGCGCAGCGCTAGCGCAGCGCGACTTCCCGACAGCCGAAGCCGCCGCGCGGGAAGCGATCCGCGCCCGCCCCGGTGCCCGTGCCCAGGATGCGTCCTTGCTGTTGGGCGATGCGCTGATGGGCAAGCGGGATTTCCAGAATGCCGCCCTTGCCTATGATGAGGCCTATAGCCGCAATCGCCAGGGTGCCCGTGCGCCAGAAGCGATGGTCGGCTTGGCCAATGCCTTTCAGGGCTTTGGCGCCAGGCGTGAAGCCTGCGAGACCTTGGATAATCTACGCTCCAACTTCCCGAACCTGTCTGGCCCGCAGGCAGAACGCGCTGCCGATAGCCGTCGCCGCGCGCAATGCCGGTAAGCCCGGCATGGGGATAAGCCCTTTCCTGCGCTGACCCCGCCGGTCAGTCGCGCCGAATTCGCAGCCGCCATGGCGCCGCTTGGGCCATTTGGCGCGGCGCCCTGCCTTGCCGTGGCGGTTTCCGGTGGGCCGCATAGCCTTGCGGCTGCCTTGCTTGCGCGGGATTGGGTGGCGGCGCGGGGTGGGCGATTGCTCGCCCTGGTCGCGGATCATGGGCTGAGGCCGGAAAGCGGGGCCGAGGCCGATCACGTTCTGGCATTGTTGGCGAGCGTCGGGATTGTGTCGGAATGCCTGCGTCTTGGCCTGCCCACCGGCGCGCGGATCCAGGAACGTGCCCGAACTGCGCGGCTTGCGGCGCTGACCGAAGCCGCCGCGCGCCACGGCTGCCCCTGGCTATTGCTTGGCCATCATCGTGGTGATCAGGCTGAAACCCTGGCCTTTCGGGCCTTGCGCGGCAGTGGCGCGGCTGGGTTGGCTGCCATGGCGTCGCTGCGGGCCTTGCCGGAATGCCTGCTGCTGCGTCCTTTGCTGAGCTTTGCCCCAGCCCAATTGGAAGCGGTGGTGGCCGCTGCTGGCCTTACGCCGGTGCGTGACCCATCCAATGATAATCCGCGCTTTGCGCGCATTCGGCTTCGGCAGGCGCTGGGTGACCCGGATGGGGCAGGTGAGGGGGTCCGCGCCCTGGCAGAGGCGGCAGAGGCTTTCGCGCAACGCCGCACCCGGCAGCAAGCCGAATTATTGGCGCGCTTGGCGGCGGCGGCAGAAATCCGGCCAGAGGGTTACGCCTGGGTCCTCCCCAAGGCGCTGGGTGATGATGCGCCCGGCATTGTGGCGCTGGCCCGCCTGATCGGCCTGATTGGCGGGGCTGCTTGGCCGGTGCCTATCCCGGCCACGGCGGCGCTGATCGCCCGAGGCGGGGGAAGCCTGGCCGGCGCCTGGGTGCGCCCCGGCGCGGGCGGGCGCTGGCTGGTGGTGCGCGACCCTGGTCTGATTGCCCCGGCCCAGCCCTTGGTGCCGCCCTTCCTATGGGATGGGCGGTTTCTGCTGAGCGGCCCGGCGCGCCCTGGCTGGAGTTGCGCAGCGCTTGGCGCGGCGGCGGCGGATTTCCGAGGCCGAGCCTCCATCCCGCTGACGGCTCTCCGCGCCCTGCCAGCGCTTTGGGATGAAAAGGGAAAGCTGGCGGTCCTGTTCGGGCTGTTCTATGCTGAAGGCGTGGAAGCTGAGGCTTGGCGCGTGGACTTTGTCCCCAGGGGCGGGGGCCTGCCGCTTGGTTGATCACGCTTCCGTGGCTGGAAGATTTCACGCGGGTCATTCAAGATGCGTGAAGC
>CAMCEP010000132.1 GCA_945873675.1 Asaia bogorensis | reverse complement strand
AGCACCGCACCGCGCGCGCAAGATGCCTCAAAGGCCGCAGTTTCGCGCAATTCGATGAAGACCGTATCAATCGGCGGTTCAAGCCCCGCCGCGCGGGAGGCAAGAACGCATTCGCTTCGCGCCGGCGTCAATTCATCCTCATGTAAGGTCCAGGTAATGCCAAGATCGGTGGTGTAATCCCCCGCACCAAAGGCAAGGCGGCGGACGCGCCCGGAAGGCAAAGCCGCCGCAGCGCGCGCCAGATCGCGGAGCGCCACCAAGCCACGCGCGGTTTCAACAATAGGCATCAGGTCAATACCGCCGGCGGGCAGGCCGCGTTCGGCTTCCAGATTGCCGATCATCCAATCCACCGCCAGCAATTGGCCGGCATCTTCCAGCTTGGGCAGGACAATACCATCCAAGGTGCCGCCAATCACGGCATGCAGGTCACCAAAGCAGAATGGCGTATCAAAGGCATTGACGCGCACATAGGCGCGGCATTGGCGTGGCCTTTCCAACGCCGCCCGCACCGCCCCGCGCGCTGCCGGCTTGGCGGCAATGGCGACCGCGTCTTCCAAATCCAGAATGGCGGCATCGGCGCCCACCTGAAGCACTTTCTCGGCCCGGCGGGGATGGTCACCCGGGGCAAAAAGAAAACTGCGATTGGGGCCAGGTGCGTTCATTTGTCTCTGCCTTGCAAGGTTATGCGCGTGACGCTGATTCATAGGCGGCCATCGCCCCCAAGACCAGAGCTTTACAGCCCCGCCAAGCTATGCCGATATGACGCAAAACCCAAAGGAGGAACCGCGATGATGGATGCTCTGCCCGTTGCCATGGCCGATGCTGATGCGAAAAGCCAAGCCCCCATTTCCGCCCAATTGGCTGGTTTTGCCGCGCAACTCCGCGCGGAAGACATCCCCGCCGATGTGATTGAGCAAGCCAAGCGCCATATGCTGGATTGTCTTGGCATTGCGCTGGCCTCCACCAGTTTTGATTTCGCCCATCGCACCGCCAATGCGCTGCAAAGCCTGGCCGGCGCTGGCGCGCATCCCGTGATTGGCTATGCCATGCGTCTGCCGCTGCGCGATGCGGTGATGCTGAATGGCACGCTGATGCATGGGCTTGATTTTGACGACACGCATTCGGACGCCGTAGTGCATGGATCAGCCAGTGCCGTGCCGACCGCGCTTGGCATGGCGCGCGAACATGGCGGCAGCGGCATGGAAGCCTTGCTGGCCTATATCATCGGCATTGAAGCGTCATCACGCATTGGTGCGGCGGCGCAGGGTGCTTTCCACCAGCTTGGCTTTCACCCAACCGGCATGGTTGGCGCCTTTGGCGCATCGCTGACGGCCGGGCGCATGGCCGGGGCTACAGCCGCGCAAATGGCGGCGGCCCAGGGCGTTATCCTTTCCATGGCGGCGGGTTCGCTTGAGTTTCTGGAAGATGGTTCCTGGACCAAGCGTATTCATCCCGGCTGGGCGGGGGTTTGTGGCATCACGGCAACTGCCTTGGCACGCGCGGGCTTTAAGGCGCCGCCGGCGGCCTATGAAGGCCGCTTTGGCTTGTTCCGCGCCTATCTGGGCGGGGTTGCGCCTGCCGGTTTTGCCGCGCGCTGTACGGAAGCACTGGGCGAATTGTGGGAATTCCGCAATGTCGCGCTGAAGCCTTATCCCTGCTGCCACTTCAATCATTCCATCGCGGATGCCACGCTGGCGCTCAGGCGCAAACACGGCCTGACGCCCGAGATGATCCGCAGCATGACCGCGCTGCTTTCGCCCGGCCAATACAAGATTGTCTGCCAACCGGAAGAAGCGAAGAAGGCGCCGGCCAATCCCTATGACGCGCAATTCAGCATTCACTACACCATGGCGGCTTCCATTGTGCATGGCCGCTTCACGCTGAATGAATTGGATGAACAAGCGATCCGCGATCCGCGCGTATTGGAACTTTGCCAACGTGCGCATTACGCCGAAGACCCGCAGTCACGCTTCCCCCGCTATTATTCCGGTGAGGTGGTGATTGAAACCACCGATGGCCGCACGCTGCGCCACCGGGAGGAATTCAATCGCGGCTCAGACGGCCAGCCTTTGAGTGCGGCTGATGTCGAACAGAAATTCCGCGACAATGCCGAGCGTGTGATGTCACCCGCGCGGATTGAACGCGTGATTGACCTTGCCATGTCACTCGACAAGGCAGAGAGCGTGGTGGCGCTGACGGAAGCGCTCACCGGCTAAATCCGGCGCGTTTTTTGTGTGTTGAGGAAGGAAGCAAAAGCGTGACGATTATAGCCGGCAGGGAACGCGGCAATTTTCTTGAGGATTTTGCGCCGGGCCAGGTTTTCGAACATTGGCCCGGCCGCACGATCACCGATGCGGATAACATCCAATTCAGCCTGCTGACCATGAATCAGCATCCCATGCATTGCGATGCGGATTTCGCTTCCCGTTCTGAATTCGGCAAGCCCTTGGTCAATTCCGCGCTTACGCTCGCGATCGTGACGGGCATGACGGTCGCTGATATTTCCTTCAACGCCATTGCCAATCTGGGCTGGAAGGATATTACCCTGACCGCGCCGGTATTTCCTGGTGATACGATTTATGCGCGCACCACGGTCACCGATGTGCGCGCCAGCAAATCCCGCCCCAATCAGGGCATCGTGACCACCAAGACCGAAGGCTACAAGGCCGATGGCACGGTATTTCTTTCCTTTGAACGGGTGAGCCTGGTGCCCAAGCGCGGCGCCGGCGTGAAGGCAACAAAATGAGCGAATTGGACGAACAGGAAAAACTGGTGCTCGATTCCGTCGAGCGCTTTCTGGAACGCCATGTGCGGCCCGTGGCGTCCAAGCTTGAGCATGAAGACGCCTACCCGCATGAAATTGTCGCGCGGATGAAGGAAATGGGGCTGTTCGGCGCCATCATCCCGCAGGAATTCGGCGGGCTGGGTTTGCGACCTTCCACCTATGCGCGGATTATTGAACTGATTTCCGAGGAATGGATGTCGGTCTCCGGCATCCTGAATTCGCACCTGATCATGGCGCGGATTGTGGACAAGATGGGCACGGCCGAACAACGCGCGCGCTTCCTGCCGCAATTCGCAACCGGAGAACTGCGCGGCGGGCTTGCGCTGACCGAGCCGGATTGCGGGACGGATTTGCAGGCCATTCGCACCGTGGCGCGGCGCGATGGTGATGACTACATCATTAACGGCACGAAAACCTGGATCAGCAATGGCATTGAAGGCACCTGCTTCGCGCTGCTGGTCAAGACGGATCTGACTGCAACGCCGCGCCATCACGGCATGGCGATGTTCATTGCCGAAAAAGGCCCGGGCTTTACGGTTTCGCGCAAGCTCGAAAAACTTGGCTATAAGGGCATTGATAGCGCAGAACTGGTCTTTACCGATTACCGTATCCCAGCCGATCGGCTGATTGGCGGTGTGGAGGGCAAGGGCCTGGCCTGCGCCATTGCCGGGTTGGAACTTGGGCGCGTGAATGTTGCGGCGCGTGGGGTCGGTGTTGCCAAGCGCGCCTTGGATGAAGCGGTGCGTTATTCCCAGCAGCGCAAGACTTTCGGCAAATTCATCCATGAACACCAGGCGATTGCGCTCAAGTTAGCCGATATGGCGGTGCGCGTGGAAGCAGCGCGGTTGCTGACCGAAAAAGCCGCCCATGCCTTGGATCGCGGTGATCGGTCGGATTATGAGGCCGGGATGGCGAAGCTTTTCGCGACCGAAGCGGCAGTGGAAAATAGCCTGGAAGCCATGCGCATTCATGGTGGTTATGGTTATTCCAAGGAATTCGTCGTGGAACGGCTTTATCGCGATGCGCCGCTTTTGGTGATTGGCGAAGGCACCAATGAAATCCAGCGGCTGGTGATCGCGAAGCGCCTGATCGAAAAGAACCCCATCTGATGGCGGATCGGCCCCTGCCGTTGGATGGCGTGACCATTCTGGCGGTTGAGCAATATGGCGCCGGGCCTTTCGGGTCCATGCTGCTTGCCGATATGGGTGCTGAGGTCATCAAGATCGAAAACCCGGCCGAGGGTGGCGATGTGGGGCGTTCCGTCGGGCCCTACTATTTCGGGCCGGGCGATAGCCATTTCCATCATGCCTTCAACCGCAATAAGCGCAGCCTCGCGCTCAATCTGAAACACCCGGAAGGCATGGCGATTTTCCGCCAATTGGTGGGCCATGCGGATGCGGTTCTGGATAATCTGCGCGGTGATCAGCCGGATAAGCTTGGCCTGACTTATGAGGCGTTGCAGGCGTTCAATCCGCGTATCGTCTGCGCGCATCTTTCCGCCTATGGCCGGCAGGGTTCGCGCAAATCCTGGCCTGGCTATGATTATTTGATGCAGGCGGAAGCGGGCTATCTTTCCCTGACCGGGGAGCCAGATGGCCCGCCCGCGCGCTTTGGTCTTTCCGTTGTGGATATGATGACCGGGCTGATGACGGCCTTCGCCCTGGTTTCGGGCGTTGTCGGCGCGCGTGCGACAGGACGCGGCATGGATGTGGATGTCAGCCTGTTTGATACCGCGCTGCATAATCTTTCCTACCTTGCTACCTGGTATTTGAATGGCGGCCATGTGCAGGGGCGGGAGCCACGCGGGTCTCATCCATCCCTCACGCCTTCGCAGCTTTATCGCACGCGCGATGGCTGGATTTTCCTGATGTGCAACAAGGAAAAATTCTGGCCTGCCCTTGCCGAAGCCTTGGGTCGCCCGGAATGGGCGGATGATCCGCGTTTTGCCAGTTTCAAGGCGCGGCTCGCCAATCGCGAATTGGTGACGCAGGTCTTGGATGAGGCGCTGTCGCAAAAAACCACCGCCGAATGGCTGACGCTGTTTGGTGGCCGCGTGCCGGCAGCGCCGGTGTTTGATGTAGCGCAGGCCTTGGAAAATCCCTTCGCGCAGGAACAACAAGCGGTTGCGGATTTCGCACGCCGAGAAGGCGGCGATCCGGTGCGCATGTTGACCGGGCCAGTACGTGTTGCGGGTGCACGCCCACCTACCAAGGCCGCACCCGCGCTTGGTGCCGATACAACGGATATCCTTTCAAAGCGCCTTGGCCTGGATGCTGGGGCCATCAAGAAACTCAGGGAAAAGGGGACGATCACATGATGAAGCTGAAACGGCGCGAATTATTCGCAGCATCTGCACTGCTTGCCGCGCCCGCGATTGCCCGCGCGCAGGCGGCCTATCCCAATCGACCGGTGCGCTTTGTTGTACCCTTCCCGCCGGGCAATATGTCAGATTTGATCAGCCGCCTGATGGTGGATGAAATGGCCAATCGCGGCGGCGTGCAGATTGTGGTGGATAACCGCGCTGGCGCCACGGGCGCCATCGGCATTCAGGCAGTCAGCCGCAGCGCGCCAGATGGCTATACGCTGCTGATGAGTTCTAATTCGCCGCTTGTGGTGAACCCTGCCGTCACGCGCAACCTGCCTTTTGATGTCACGAAGGATCTGGTGCCGATTGGACTTGTTGGCTGGACCACGTTTTTGATCGTGGTGCCACCGGATTTCCCGGCGAATACGCTGGCTGAGGCCATTGCCCTGTTCCGCGCCAATCCCAATCGCTACATCGCCTGCAATCCGGGTGCGGGCACTTTCGGCAATCTGGTGACAGAACAAATCTTCCGCGCTGTCGGTATCAAAATGGAACAGGTGCCTTATCGTGGTAGCGCCCAGGCGCTGTTGGATATGCAGCAAGGCCGCGTGCATTTCATGGTGGATGCCATGACCAGCGCCTTGCCGCAGGTGCAGGGCAAGGCGGTGAAGGCGCTCGCCGTTCTGGCCAATCGCCGTTCACCCTTGGCCCCCGAGATTCCAACCTTGGCGGAATCCGGCATGCCGGATTTGGCGCCTTTGGAATCCATGGCCTGGAGCGGGCTGCTCGGCCCCGTCGGCACCCCGCCTGAGGTGATCAGCTTCTGGAATCGCGCCATCACCGCCATGCAGAATGATGCCGCGCTGGTGCGGCGCTTTGCTTCCATCAATGTGGAAATGGCGCCGCCGTCACCACCGGAAAGGCTTGGTGAGATGGTGCGCACGGAACTCGCGCGCTGGACGCGTGTGGCGCAGGAAGCGAATATCACCGTGGGCGGGTGAACAACCCCGCCTCAATTCAAAAACGGATTGCCCCCACGTGGGCCGCGTGCGCGCGGCCCGTAATGACGCGCCAGATAATCCACGATGGTATCGCGGAATTCACCTTCCAGCGGGTTCATGCCGTGCTTTTCCGCCATCCAATCCATCAACTCATCCCAGCGTTCGCGCGTGAAGGCGCTGCGGCGGATCAGCGCCGTATTGTGGCATGCGGTGCAATAGCCAAACACTTCTGAACGGCCTTCGCCGTCCGCCAGCACGGTTTCTTCTTCCTGACGATCCGCCAGGGCAGCAGCGGCTTCCGCCTGGCGCTGCGCCAGATCAGGCGTTTGTGCGATGGTGGCGGAGGCGAAAAGCAGCACCGCCACCGCCGCATAATGCAGCAAGCGCATGGCGCGTTCAGCCGATCAGAATGGCGACACGGCTGATCGGATTGGCGCCATAGCCTTGCGGATTCCAATTGGCCGCGACATGCGGCTGCATGCGGCCATTGCTATCCGTCGCGCGGTACCAGATCTCAAAATACCCATCGGATGGCAGCGCGATCCTTCCCTGCCAGCGCTGCCAGGAATGGCGATTGGGCGGTGCCGCCACCTGCATCGCCTGCCAGCTTTGCCCGAAATCGGTCGAGACATGCACATCGCGCACGCTCAAATCCCCGGCCCAGGCATGGCCGCGAATATCCAAGCTGCGCGTGCCGGCCGGCAGGCGCGACCCATGCGCGTGGCTCGTCAACACGGAACGCACCGGCATGCTCTCCATATCCACGAAATCCGCGCCGTTATTGCGGCTGCCCGGCACAATGGGGCGGGCGGGGATACGATAAGAAGTACCCCCCATGCCGCGCCCGGTATGCGGCGCGTTCAACACTTCAAGGCGCGTGAACCATTTCTGGCTGAGCGAACCAGGCCAGCCCGGCACAATCAGCCGCGCTGGCGCGCCATGCATTTGCGGAATGGCGGCACCATTCATGCGAAAGCAGATCAGCGTGTCTTCATCCAACGCCTTTTCAATCCGCATGCCGCGGCTGATGGCAGGCCCCTGCGCGGAAAGATGATTATCGGCGCCGTGCTGGCCGGTGAATTTGGCGCTATCCTTCACGCCGGCGGCGCGCAACACATCGCGTAGCCGCACGCCGGTCCATTCCGCATTGGAAATGGCGCCATTGCCCCATTGATTGCCCGCGGCTTGCGGCGAAAAGCCGGAACGGCCATTGCCGCCGCATTCCATTTGCAGCTTGCGCGTCACCACCTCAAAGCGCTGTTCAAGCTCAGCAATGGTCAATTCAAGGGGCGTGTTCACTTCGCCATCAATGCGGATTTTCCAAGCACGCGCATCGGCCACAGGGTCAGGCACATTGCCATTATTGCGGATAAAGAATTTGTCGGCGGGGGTGACCGCATCATCCAGCAGATGCTCGGGCGTCTCAGCATTCAGCGGGCGTTC
>CAMCEP010000131.1 GCA_945873675.1 Asaia bogorensis | reverse complement strand
GGAGGTAACTTCGCCATTTATCTGGCCGCGCTGCGCTCGCCCGAGGCTGCGCGGATGCTGACCACGGAAACCCCGCTGCTGCAGAATATGGAACGCGCCCGCCAGGGCTCACCCCTTTGGGGGCTGCGCGTTCTGCTTGGCCTCAATCGCGGGCTTGATGCCGATGATGTATTGGCGTGGCTTGGGCGGTATTTATCGGTCACCCAGAACCTTGGCAGCATCACTTGGACGCTTGAAGTAACCCATCCCGACCCGACGCTGGCGTTGCAAAGCCTGATCAGCCTGCACCGTTTTGCCGAGGCCAAGGTACGCGCTGACCTGGCAGACCAAGCAGCACGCCGCGTCGCGGCGTTGGAAGCGCGGCTATCCGGCGAAAGCGATATCTACCTCCGCAATAGCCTCTACGATCTTCTGGCGCAGCAGCAGCGCGCCGGGTTGGTGGTGGCGGCGGATGAGGCTGTGGCGGCACGGCTGATCGCCGCCCCCATGGTGGAAGCCCGCGCTTCGCGGCCCAATCGGCCCCTTTTGCTTGGGCTCTGGCTGCTGGTGGTACCTTTCGCGGTCTTCATGGCAGCAGCGGGCGTCTTGCTGACGCGTATCGCGTTTCGTGATGCCGCGCTTGTCACGCGCAGCCCGGCCATGCAGGGGGATTGAAGGTGCGGGCTGATGGCAGGCAAGGCGCGCCGCCCCATGATGCGCTGGCCTGGCCGGCGGGGGGGGCTGCCGCCTTGCTCCATCTTGCTGGCGCGCTGAAATCCATCCCCCTGATTGGCGCTTTACCCATTGATTTTACGATCTTCAGCGCTGCCCTGGCGCTGCCCTTGCTGGCGCTTTGCGCCATCACGCGGCGCTGGGTGGTGGCGCCGGAAATCGGCCTGCCGCTTGCTGCCATTGGCCTGCTTTGGCTTTGGCTGGTGCTCGCCGGCTGCTGGAGCGCTTCGGGCGCCGTGCTTGCCGCCAAATTGCTGGAAATCACCCTGCTTGGGCCGATCATGCTTTTCGCCGGCTTGGTGGTGGCCGGGGATGACACGGCGCTCCGCGGCTTTTGTGCCGGTGTGCTTGGGGCTGGCGCAGCGGTTGCGTTCAGCCTTGCCCTTAATCTTGCACAAGGGAGTGTCGCGCTGGGCGGCACACCCGATGCGGATCCCGAGAAATGGCGAATTGCCTATCAGGTGACCGGGCTTGCCATAGCCATGGCGGCGACCCTTGCGGCGCTGCATTGGGCTGAAGCGCGCGGTGCTTTGACGGGGCTTTTCTGGTTGGGCGCCACCCTGGCGCTGGCGCTTGGCGCTTTGCTGCCCGGCGGGCGGGCGGCACTGGTGGCGCTTGGGCTTTGCCTGGCATGCGGGCCGGCGCTGATCCTGCTCAGGCAAGAAAGGCGCGGGCAGGCGGTCCTTTGGCTGCTTGGGCTGCTCTGCCTGGCCGGTGGCGCGGCCCTATTCATGGGAACCGATGCAAACCAGTACGCCCGCGCTCTGGAACGTATTCTTGCACCTAATACGCTGGAGAGCTCCGGCCGCCTGCCGCTTTGGAGCACAGCCTTGGCCTTGGCGGGTCAGACCATGCCCTTTGGCCTTGGCACTGGCGGCTTCAGCCTGGCGTCGGGCTTTGGCGAATGGCGCGGGCGGCACCCCCATAACCTGGCGCTTGAAGCACTGGTGGAGGCTGGGCTACCCGGATTTACCCTCTGGATGATCGCCTTTGGCGGGGCGGCCTGGGTCATCTGGCGGCTTGGTAGGGCCGCGCCTTCCTGGCGGGTTGTTCGGCTTTTGATGCTTTGCCTGCCCATGGCCGTGACGCTTCAGGTTTCGACTGATCTCGGCAATCGGATGGCGTGGCTCACGCTTGGCCTGGCGCTCGGGCTTGGGCTTTCCACGACAGCATCGATCAGGGGGGCAGGCCATGTACGCGCTTCGGGGTAAGGCTTGGCTTGGTCGGTTAGTCGCCATGCTGGTGCTGGCATTAGGCGCGCCGGTCTTTGCCCTGCTGGCGTTGGCAGTATTGCTGGCTTTGGGCCGGCCGATCCTGTTTCGCCAGCGCCGCGCCGGGCGGCATGGTGCGCCCTTCACGCTGCTGAAATTCCGCTCCATGCGCGAGGGGGGGGCGCCGGATGCCGCGCGGCTCAGCCGCTTCGGGCGCTGGTTCCGGGCAAGTGGCCTCGATGAATTGCCGCAAATGATCAATGTCCTGCGCGGTGAGATGAGCCTGGTCGGGCCGCGCCCCTTGCCCTGCGACTATACGCCCCTGTTTAGTGAAACCGAGGCGCGCCGGCTTTGGGTGCAGCCCGGCCTGTTTGGTCTTGCCCAGGCAGAGGGGCGCAATGCGCTGCCTTGGTCGCGGCGCTTGGCGTTTGATGTACAGTATGCCGACCAAAAACCTGAATTTGTGACAGATTTGAAGATCGTCCTGGCTTGCTGCGCCCTGCTGCTGCGCGGCCATGGCGCCACCATGCCCGGTCATGTGACCTCGCCTAGTTTGCAAGAAGCCCTCTCGCAGGACGCTACCTTCGTGCCCGCTGCGCCGATGATGCGCGGCCATCAGGGGTGAATGCCATGCTTTCTTCCGCCCATGCTGCCCGCATCTTGCCCAAGCTGCCGAAACCTGCGCGAGAGGTGGCGGCGCCTATCCTCCTTTCGCCGCCGCATCTGACGGGGCGAGAGAAGGCGGGGATTGAAGCAAGCCTTGCCTCAGGCTGGTTGGCCCCTTCTGGCCCAACGCCGCGTGCCTTTGAAGCTGCCTTGGTCAAGGCCACCGGCTTTGACCACGTGCTTGGTGTTGCCTCTGGTACGGCAGCGCTGACGCTCGCCTTCCGCGTGCTCGAAATCGGTCCTGGGGATGAGGTCTGGGTGCCTAGCTTTACCTTTATCGCCTCCATCGCGCCGGCGGTGCAATTGGGCGCCATGCCGCGTTTTTTGGATGTTTGTCCTGCAAGCTGGACGCTTGATGCCGCATTATTGGCAGCGGAACTCCGGCAGGCCGCGCGCCAGGGCCGGCTGCCCAAGGCTGTGGTGGCAGTGGATATCTACGGCCAATGCGCCGCATTGCATGAAATCGCGCCGCTTTGCGCCCAGTATGGTGTGGCGCTGATCTCGGATAGTGCCGAGGGGCTCGGCGCTACCCAGGCTGGGCTTCCTGCCGGCAAGGGCGCCGTGCTTGCGGCTTTCTCTTTCAATGGCAATAAAATCATCACGGCCGGCGGTGGCGGTGCGCTTGCCTCCGATGACGTGCTGCTGATTGCGCGCGCCCGCGCTCTGGCCGATCAGGCCAGAACCCCGGCGCCGCATTATCAGCATGAAACCACCGGCTATGCCTTTGGCCTGTCTTCCCTATTGGCGGCGGTGGGGCTCGCGCAATTGCCCAAGCTTGCGGATCGCGTGGCCCGACGACGTGCGATTTTCGCGCGCTATCAGGAATGCTTGGAAGATTTGCCGGGCATTTCCTTCATGCCCGAAGCCCCTTGGGGGCGTTCTTCGCGCTGGCTTTCCGCCATGCTGATTGATCCCCAAGGCTTTGGCATGGATGCCGATGGGTTGCGGCGCGTTCTGGCCGCTGAAGCCATTGAAACCCGCCCCGCCTTCAAGCCCCTGCATATGCAGCCGGTATTTTGCGATGCGCCGCGCGCCGGCGGTGCGGTGGCGGAAGCGGTTTTCGCAAGGGGGCTTTGTCTGCCTTCTGGCAGCGGCCTGGCGCCGGCTGCGCAGCACCGCGTCATCCGCGCTATTCGCGCCGCGGCGCGCGGCTGACGTCCATGCATATCCTTTATCTGCATCAGCATTTCAGCACGCCGGATGGCAGCACCGCGACACGGAGCTTCGCCTTCGCCCGCACCCTTGCCATGCGCGGCCATCGCGTGACGCTGGCGACTGGCCGCTATCAGGGCGCTGAAACCGGGCTTGCCGGCGCCTTTCGCAAAGGCCAGCGGGAAGGCCGCGTGGCGGGCTTTCAGGTGGTGGAATTCGATATTCCCTGCGCCAATGCGATGGGGTTCGCGGCGCGTGGCGTGGCGTTTCTGCGTTATGCGGCGGCGGCGGCGCGCCTTGCGTTCCGGGTGAAGCCGGATCTGATCATCGCGTCCTCAACCCCGCTGACGGTCGTTCTGCCGGCGCTTTTGGCCAAGGGTTTGCGCGGCATTCCCTTCATTTTCGAAATCCGCGACCCTTGGCCGGAATTGCCGCGCGCCATGGGTGTGCTGCCGGCACCACTCGCCCCCGTATTTGATACCCTGGCCAATTTCGCCTGCCGACATGCGGCAGCGGTGGTCGCATTATCGGATGGCATGGCTGAGACAGCCCTCGCCCGAGGCGCTGATCCGGCGCGGGTGCAGGTGATCGGCAATGGGTGTGATCTTGACCTTTTTGGCCCGCATGTCGCGCCCTGGCGCCCGCCCGAGGCAGCGCCCTGGGAAGTGCTGGCGCTTTATGCCGGCGCGCATGGGCGCGCGAATGGGCTTGGCGTTGTGATCGAAGCCGCAAGCATTTTGGCCGCAAGAGGCGAGACACGGCTCCGCATCCTGCTGGTGGGTGAGGGTGCTGAGAAAACCGCCCTGATCCAGCAGGCAGCCGGCCTGCCCAACCTGACTTTCCTTCCGCCCATGCCAAAGCATGATGTGGCGCGGCTTTTCGCGGGCAGCCAAATTGCGCTGCATATCCTGGCTAATTGCCCGGCCTTCGCCGAATGGACCGCGCCCAATAAGCTGATGGATGGGCTGGCGGCGGGACACCCGGTGATCAGCACCGCGCCTGGCCAGGCCGCGCGGTTATTGGCGGATGGCGGCTGCGGCATCGCCGTGCCGCCCGGCGACGCTGCGGGGTTGGCTGCTGCGCTGATGAACCTTGTGGAAAACCCCGCACGCCGCGCGGCCATGGGCGCGGCGGCGCGCAGCCTTGCGATGCGCCAGCATGATCGGCGCCTGCTCGCGGCACGCTTTGCGACGCTGGTCGAGGCAATTCCCGCGCCCGCATCAGGCCGTACAAACCCAAATCGCCTAGCTGTCTCAGAAAGGGGCTGACCATGCTGCCCGAGGTGCATCTTGTTGCCGCCGCAAGGCCCAATTTGCCAAAACTCGCGGCACTTTGGCATGCGCTCACCACTGGCCCCGATTTCTGCAAACCCGTTCTGCTGCATACCGGCCAGCATGAGGACCCGGCCATGTTCGGGGTGCATTTTGCTGATCTTGGCCTGCCCACACCGGACATTGCGCTCGGTGTTTCGGGCGGCAGCCATGCGGTGCTGACGGGGCGCTCCATGATTGCTTGCGAAACCGTCTGGAAATCGCGCCGCCCGGCGGCCGTGGTGGTGGCGGGTGATGTGGATGGCTCCCTGGCGGCGGCATTAGCGGCGCGCAAGCTTGGCATCATGGTCATTCATCTTGAAGCCGGGCTGCGTTCGGGCGAACGCGGCTTGCCTGAAGAAATCAATCGCCGTGCCATTGATGCGATTTCTGACATTCTTTGGGCGCCGGATGAGGCGACCGCCGCGCGGCTACGTCAGGAAGGCCATGCGGCTGCGGCGGTGCGCGCAGTGGGCAATGCCATGGTGGATACGCAAATGCGGCATTTGCAGGCAGCGCGCACGCGGCGTCTGCCGCGCGGTCTTTCGCGCGGTGGGTATGGGCTGGTGACGCTGCATCGCGCCAGCAATGTGGACAAGCCCGAGCGCTTCATTGCGTTGCTTGATGCGCTTTCCGCAGCGGCGCGGCATTTGCCGCTGATCTGGCCCATTCACCCGCGCGCGGCGGCGCAAATGAAGGCCTTTGGCTTTGTGCCGCCCGCGGGTGTGCGCATCATGCCGCCGCTTGGGTATCTGGAGTTTCTATCGCTGCTTTGTCGCGCGCGCCTGGTCGCGACCGATAGTGGCGGCGTGCAGGAAGAAGCGACCGCGCTTGGCTTGCCTTGCCTGACGCTGCGCGGCGCCACTGAACGCCCCATCACCATCGCTGCTGGCATGAACCGGCTGGCAACGCCTGAGGAATTGCCTCAGCACGTTGCGGAAATTCTCAAAACCCCCTTGCGTCCGGCGCGGCCCATTCCGCTTTGGGATGGGCGCGCGGGCATCCGCATGTGTGAGCATTTGCAAACCCTACTGGAAGGCGACGAATGCCGCGCGATGGTGGCCTGATCCCGGTTTGGCTGGCGCGCCCAAAAGTATTGCTGCTGTCTGCTGCGCATCCGCCTGCCGATATTCGTGTGGTGATGAAGGAAGGCGTGAGCCTGGCTGAGGCCGGCTATGCAGTCAGCCATTTATGCCCCGAACCATCAACTGGCACAGCGCCCCTTCTGGTGGCGGGGGTGGCGATCAGCACCTTTCCAGCGCGGCGCGGTCGCTTGCGCCGGTTTTTTGGCATTCCGCGCCTTGCCATGCGCGCGGCCGGGCAGCGGGCCGAGGTGATCCATGCCTCGGAACCCGATGCCTGGGCGGCGGCGCTGCTCGCCGGCTGGTGGACCGGGGCGCGCATCATTTTGGATGTGCATGAACATTACCCATCGCGGCTGGATGGCAGGGCGCCGGCCTTGCTGCGCCCCATGCTGCGCGGCCTGCTGCATGGGGTGTGTTGGGCGATGGGGCGGGCTGCCGATGCGGTGGTGGTGGCGAAGGATGGGCTGGAAGCGCCTTTTGGCGGCGAAGCGCGGGTTGTGAAGGTGCGCAATTACGCGCTTGGCGATGTGCCGCCGCGTCTTCATGCCGCCGGGCCGGTGACGCTGCTGCATTTGGGGGCGCTCACGCGCGCGCGCGGCTGGGCGCAAATGCTGGACGCGCTGGCGCTTTGCCCGCCCGAGACGCGGCTTTGCCTGATTGGCCGCTTCACCGATGACAGTGAGGCGGAGTTCTGGGCGAGGGCCGAAGCGCTTGGCCTCACGGCGCGGATCACGGCTTTGGGATGGCTGCCGCATGAAGCCGCGCTGGCGGCGGCTTCGCGCTGCGATATTGCGCTGATCCTGTTCCAGCCAGGGGCGGAGAATCATCGCCTCGCTTTGCCGCATAAGCTGTTCGACGCCATGCTGGCCGGGCTGCCCGTGATTGCGCCCGCTGAAGCCGAGGAGGTTGCGTCGGTGATCGAGGCCGCCGGCTGCGGCGCCCTGGTGGACACTTCCAATCCCGCCGCGATTGCTGAGGAAGTGCAGCGCATGGCGAACCCGATGCGGCGCGCAGTACTCGGTCAAGCGGGTCGGGAAGCCGCTTTGGCGCATTTCTCCTGGGCGGGGGAAGCGCAGCGGCTTGTGGCGCTTTATGGCCGGCTGACGGGCTTTATGCCCCGCCAAAACGCCCGCGTGATGTGAAGCGATTCCACCTTGGGCGATTCTAGGGTAGGAAAGGCTTGTGATGCGCCGCCCTTCCAATCGGATTCTGCTGAATCTGGCCCTTGATGGCCTGCTTGCGCTGCTGGCCCTGGTGCTGGCGGTATGGGCGATTGCGCCGCGGCATTGGCCAAGCGGCGCCTGGTGGGCGGTTGCGGCCCCTGGGGCAGTGCTGGCCCTGCTGGCGGCCGGAACAGTCTTGCGGCTGCCGCAGCAATATTGGCGCTTTGTTGGCTTGCGCGATTTGCTCGCGGTGGCGGGTGCCGCTGTGGGTGGGGCGCTATT
>CAMCEP010000130.1 GCA_945873675.1 Asaia bogorensis | reverse complement strand
GTGCAGGCGCGCGACCTGACGCTGGGGATCGCGATGACAGATGCGAAGGGTGATCGTTCAGCCCGCCCTGGCCAGCAGGCCAATCGCGATGTGCATGTGCATATCAAGGAACGCCGCGCGGATGGCATCATCATTCGCGGCACCAAGGCGATTGTGACCGGCGCGCCTTATGTTCATGAATTCCTGGTCATGGCATGCCGCACCATGACGGCCGAAGATGCCGAATTCGCGCTGCATTGCGCCGTGCCGGCAGACGCACCCGGCGTGATGATTGTGGCGCGTCCGGCGGGGCGGCCCGGTGAAGCGGCTGCGAAATTCAGCGCCAAATACGGCCAAGCTACCGGCGTTGTGGTGTTTGATGATGTGTTTGTGCCCTGGGATCGCGTGTTCATGGCGGGTGAACATGTGGAAGCCGGTTACACCACCACCAGCTATGCCACGCATCATCGCCATTCCTGTATCGCCGCACGCGCCGGCTTTGGTGATTTGCTGATTGGCGCTGGCGCATTGATGATTGAAGCGAATGGCCTTGATACCGACCGCCATGGCCATATCCGCGATGCCATGGTTGATTTGATCAAGATTGTGGAAGGCTTCTTCGCCTGCGGTGTTGCTGCCAGTGTTTATGGCACGCGCGCCGAATCAGGTGCCATGATGCCCGATGCGGTCTTCAGCAATATCGGAAAATTGCTGCTGGCCACGCAGATTTATGACATGCATCGGCTGGCCCATTATGTCTCGGGCGGATTGATCGTGGCACTCCCTGGCCCCGATGAGGATCACAATCCGGAAACCGCAGCATCGCTTGCCGCCGTGCTGGCGGGGCGTGCGGATGTGCCGGCGGAAAAGCGCCTGGAAGTCGCGCGCTTCATGGAAGATTTGACCGCATCCAACCAGGGCGGTTGGTATTCGGTGATCTCGCTCCATGGCGGCGGCAGCCCTGAGGCGATGAAGCGCGAGATTTGGCGCAATTACCCGGTGGAAGAACGCTCGGCGCTTGTGGAACGTCTGCTCGATCGCGGCATTCTGGATGAGGGCAAGCGCGTCTCAAAACAGCCCGGCCGCTGCTGCGATACGGGGTGTGAGGCGCCGCGCGCGCCGGCCATCCCTGAGGGCAGCTTCATCGGCCGCGCGGCAGAGTAATTTCTGGTCGCATTTTCCGAGCCGCCAAGTGATTCCACTTGGCTTGAAAATGCTCCTAGCCGGCCGCGCGGCGGAGGAAACCTTGATCCGCCGCGCGCTGCCAGCGTGCCTCGTCTTCCTTGATCAGGGCGCGCACCGCAGCAAGGTCCAGTGGAGCGGGGTCCACAGCCAGGTTGCGCATACGGGCCTGCACCGCCTCAACCTCCTGCGCGGCGCGCGCTTCGGCATTGATCCTTTGCAGCAAGTCTTCAGGCGTGCGCGCCGGCGCCCAAATGGCGAACCAGCCCTCATAGCTAGCGGCATCAAGGCCAAAGCTTGCAAGGCTTGGCACTTGCGGCAGATGCACGGATGGGCGCGGCGATGTCACCGCGATGATGCGCACGCGATCGCTTTGCATCAGCGGCAAAGCGGTGGCGGTGCTGACCCAAGCCAATGGCAAATGCCCGCCCATCAGATCGCGCGTGGAAGCACCACCACCGGCATAGCGAATTTCGTTCAATTCAATCCCGGCAGCGCGCGTGAATTGCGTAGCCACAACGGCGGAAGCGACATCGGCCGTCGCATGCGCAATGGCGCCGGGCCGCGCCTTGGCTGCCGCGATCAGGCCGGGGATATCGCGAAATGGCGCTTCGCTGCTGGCAAGCAGAACAAAAGCGTAAAGCGCGGAAATGGCCACGGGTGTCAAATCGCCGGTCGGGTCATAGGGCAGATCAGACTTGGTGTGGCGCAGGATAAGATGTGTTGGGTTCAGCGAAATCAGCGTATGGCCATCAGGCGCGCTGCGCGCCACCGCTTCCGTGCCAATCGCGCCATCAGCGCCAGGGCGATTTTCCACCACCACGGGGCGATTGAGCCGGCTGCCGATGGCGTCCATCACCGCGCGCGCCGTCAGGTCTGTGCCACCCCCGGCGGCGAAGGGCACAATCACGCGCACCGGGCGTTGCGGCCAGGTGCCTTGCGCGGCGGCAAGGCCCGGCAGGATGAAGGGCGCGGCGAGCATGGCGCGGCGTTGGATCATGCGATGTTTCCTTATGCTTCGGTCTTGCACGACCGTCTTGACCGGATGAAATCTTCCACCGCAAACTACCGAAACACAAGGGGAAATCCGCCATGAATGAAGCCACGACCAATCGTATTCAGCCACTCGATGGTGTTCGCGTGATTGATGTTTCAAGCTTTCTGGCGGGGCCTTTTTGTTCCACGCAGCTTGCCGAATTCGGCGCTGAGGTTATCAAGCTGGAATTGCCGATCGTGGGCGATCCCTTGCGCAAATTCGGCTCTGTCACCGAATGTGGTGAAACGCTCCCTTGGCTTTCCGAATGCCGGAACAAGAAATCCGCCACACTTGATTTGCGCAAGCCCGATGGCGCGGCCTTGCTGAAGCGCATGTGTGCGGAAGCGGATATCCTGGTTGAGAATTTCCAGCCTGGCACAATGGAAAAATGGGGCCTTGGCTGGGATGTGATGCAGGAAGTGAACCCCCGACTGATCATGGTGCGGATTTCAGGCTATGGGCAAACCGGCCCCTATAGCGGGCGCCCTGGCTTTGGACGCATTGGCAATGCTTTTGGTGGGCTTTCCTATCTGGCTGGCTATCCGGATCGTCCGCCGGTCACGCCGGGTTCTGCCACCATTCCGGATTATCTGGCCGGCATGTATGGCGCGATGGGCGCCTTGCTGGCGATGGAAGCGCGGCGCAAAACCGGCAAGGGCCAGATGGTGGATATTGGCCTTTATGAGCCGATCTTCCGCATCCTTGATGAATTGGCGCCATCCTATCAGTTGAATGGCTATATCCGCGAACGCATGGGGCCGGGCACGGTGAATGTTGTGCCGCATAGCCATTACCCCACCAAGGATGGCCGCTGGATCGCGATTGCCTGCACATCGGACAAAATCTTCGCGCGCCTTGCGGATGCCATGGGCGTGCCGGAATTCGCGGAAGACGGCAAATGGGGCAAAATCCGCCAACGCGAAGCGGCGCGCGCGGAAGTGGATGCTTATGTCGGCAATTGGACCAGCCTATTCACGCGCGATGAATTGCTTGCCTTGTGTGAAACGGCGCAGGTACCTTGCGGGCCGGTCTATGCAATTGATGAGATTTTCAAGGACCCGCAATACAAGGCGCGCGACAATATCCTGATGATGAAGGACCCGCGCGTTGGTGAATTGGCCATCCCCAATCTGGTGCCGCGGCTTTCAGACACACCAGGTGAAGTGCGCTGGCTTGGCCCCAGCATGGGCGAACATAATAATGAGGTCTATCGCCAATGGCTCGGCCTGAATGATGCGGAGATTGAGCGCCTGACAGCCGCGCAAGTGATCTGAGGCAGGCAGCGCACCATGTCCAAGTGGCGCATGCGACGTTCCGTGATGATCACGCCAGGGCATCGGCCAGAACGCCTTGCCAAGGCGGTGGGGCTTGCCGCCGATAGCCTGATCTTTGATTTGGAAGATGCCGTGCCGCCAGCGCGCAAGGCTGAGGCGCGGGTGGTGGTGGCGCAAGCGCTTACTGAACTTTCCTTTGGCAGACGCGAAAGGGCGGTACGCTTGAACGCCATTGGGTCCGCAGATTTTATAGCGGATATAGCGGCGCTGCCCTGGGCGCGGATTGATGCGGTGATGCTGCCCAAGGTGGAGCGGCCGCAGGATTTGCAGCAACTGGATGCTGCCTTGGATGCGGCGGCACCGGGGCGGGATATTGCCGTGATCGCCACGCTTGAAACACCACGCGGCATTTTGAATGCGTTGCAAATTGCGGATGCGTCACCGCGCCTGGCGGCGTTTTTCCTCGGGCCCGGCGATTACACCATGCAAACGGGCGGGCGCATCACGCCGCGCGTCTTGGAATTTCCACGCCAAATGCTGGTTGCGGCTGCGGGCGCCGTGGGCGCGCAGGCTTTGGATGCGCCATATCTTGCTGATCTACGCGATGTAGTCGCCACGCGGCAGGATGCGCAAGCGGCACGGGAATTGGGTTTCAGCGGCAAGGTGGTATTCCACCCGGACCAGATCGCGCCGGTGAATGACGCCTTCACCCCAAGCACTGAGGAAGTGGCGAAGGCTAAGCGCTACATTGCAGCTTTTCAGGAAGCAGCCGCGAAGGGCGAGAACCTCGCTTATGTTGATGGCACCTTCATCGCTATGGATCTGGTGCCAAATATGGAACGCATTGTCGCCTTGGCGGAAGCCGCTTCAAACGCGGCCTCCGCATAAGCCGATCAGGAAGCGAGATACCCGCCATCCACATGCATCTCTGACCCGGTCATATAGGATGATTCGTCAGACGCCAGGAACAGAATGGCGTAGGCGACCTCATCCGCCTCACCGGTGCGGCCCATCGGCACATGGCCGAGCATTTTCGCGCGGAACACGGGATCCGCGGTGGCGCCGCTGGTGCGCATGGGCGGCATCAGGCCGGGATGCACGGTATTCAACCGAATGCCGGAAGTACCTTCCTGCACGGCGACGGATTTCGTGAGTAAGCGCACCGCCGCCTTTGAGGCATTATAGGCGCAATGAATACGATCCTGCCCAACCACACCCGAGATCGAGGATAGGTTGATGATGGAACCACCGCCCGATTTCCGCATGGCGGCAACGCCGTGCTTAACGCCCAGAAACACACCGCGCGCATTGACCGCCATGATGCGATCCCACAGCGCGGTATCATAAAGGTTATTCGTATTGCTGCCGGAGATGCCGGCATTATTCACCAGCACATCAAGCCTGCCATGTGCGGTCAGCACGGCGGAGATTGCGGCTTCCCATTGTGCTTCATCCGCCACGTCCAGATTGATGTAGCTGGCCGAACCGCCGGCCTTGGTGATTTCCGCGACAACGGCGCGGCCTTCAGCTTCCATCATATCGGCCACTACAACCTTGGCACCCTCGCGCGCCATCAACCTTGCGGTGGCAGCGCCCATGCCGGAAGCGGCGCCGGTAATCAGTGCCACCTTGTTTGCAACACGCATGATGTTTCCTCCTGTTCCTTGCAGATCAGGAAGCCTTGCAAGGCTTGGGCATTACCGCAAGAGCTTTGGTTTGAGCGATTATAGAGCCGCGCCGGCGTGCTGCCTAAGCAGATCAGGCGCTAACCGTAAGTCATCCCCGATTCCGCACCGCGGCTCATGTCGCGTGGAATGGGCTGGCCGGTCATGGTCAGTGCCAAAGCCTCAGCCACACGGATACCATCAACGCCCGCGCTCAGGATACCGCCGGCATAGCCAGCGCCCTCACCGGCCGGGAAAAGCCCCGCCGTATTCGCGCTTTGAAAATCAAAGCCGCGCGGGATGCGAATGGGGCTGCTGGTGCGGGTTTCAACGCCAGTCATCAGCGCATCGGGCCGTGCGAAGCCGGGCAATTGCTGATCAAAAGCCAGTAACGCTTCACGCATCGCCACCACCGCAAAATCCGGCAGGCAGAGCGCAAGATCAGTGGGCGTGACACCTGGCTTGTAGCTTGGCAGCACATCACCGATTGAGGTGCTGGGGCGGCCGGCCAGGAAATCGCCCACAAGCTGCGCGGGCGCGCGGTAATCGCCGCCGCCAGCAGCAAAGGCCGCGCTTTCCCAATGGCGTTGATAGGCAATGCCGGACAGTACATCGCCCGGATAATCATCAGGCGAAATGCCAACCACCATGCCGGCATTGGCATTACGTTCGGCGCGCGAATATTGGCTCATGCCATTGGTCACCACACGGCCGGCCTCACTGGTGGCGGCCACGACCGTGCCACCTGGGCACATGCAGAAACTATAGACGGCGCGGCCATTTTTCGCGTGATGCACCAGCTTATAGTCAGCGGCACCGAGAAGCGGGTTGCCCGCATTGGGGCCGAAGCGGGCACGGTCAATCATACCCTGCGGGTGTTCAATGCGCACACCAATGGAAAAGGGCTTGGCCTGCATGGCAACACCGCGCGCATGCATCATCGCGAAACTGTCCCGCGCGCTATGACCAAGGGCGAGGATCGCGTGATCGGCTTCAATCACCTCACCGTCTGAAAGCACCAAACCACGCAGGTGGCGCGGGCCATCGGTTGCGGTTTCGATGATCAAGTCATCCACCCGCGCACCGAAGCGATATTCACCACCAAGGGCTTCAATCTCAGCGCGGATATGTTCCACCATGGAAACCAGTCGAAACGTGCCGATATGCGGTTTGGAGACGTACAAAATCTCCTCAGGCGCGCCGGCCTTGACGAATTCCGCCAGCACCTTCCGCCCATAATGGCGCGGGTCGCGGATTTGGCTATAGAGCTTACCATCGGAAAAAGTTCCCGCCCCGCCTTCGCCATATTGCACATTGCTTTCGGGGTTCAGCACCCCGCGCCGCCAAAGCCCCCAAGTATCCTTGGTGCGTTCGCGCACAACCTTGCCGCGTTCCAGGACTAACGGGCGGAAGCCCATTTGTGCGAGCAATAGCGCCGCCATGAAGCCGCAAGGCCCAGTGCCCACCACAACAGGGCGGCGAATACCTTCCGGCGCGCGGGCGACAAAGCGATACTCCGTATCTGGCGCCGGGCTGGTCCGCTGATCCCCCGCATGGCGCGCGAGCACCGCGGCTTCATCAGCGACTTCTACGTCCAGTGTGTAGACCAGAATGATCGCCTGGGGCTTGCGCGCATCATAGCCACGACGAAACACCTGCATCGCCTTCAGGCCACCATCGGCAATGCCAAGCCGCGCCAGCACGGCGGCGCGCAAGGCATCTTCCGGATGGTGCAGCGGCAGGCGCAATTCGGTCAGTCGGATCATGGGGGTTCTATAGTCCGTCTTGCGGCACGCTTGAAATCCTTCCTTTCATCGGCCAAGCATTGGGCATGGCTGATATTCTTTGCCTCGGCGAACCCATGCTGGAATTCAACGCCCAGAAGCCGGGCGCGGATGGGCGGCGCTATTATCTGGAAGGCCATGGCGGAGATACCTCCAACGCCGCCATCGCGGCTACGCGGGCGGGCGCCTCGGTTGGGATGCTGACTGCGCTTGGCCAGGATGGGCCGGGCGAAAGCTTCATGCAGCTTTGGGCGCAGGAAGGCGTGAATACGGCGAACGTCATCCGCAACCCTGCCGCGCCGACAGGGATTTACTTCGTGACGCATGATGCGCGCGGGCATCATTTCAGTTTTTATCGCAGCGGCAGCGCGGCAGCGCTTTATGGTCCGCCGGATGTGCCGGAAGCGGCCATACGCCAAGCGAAATATCTGCACCTGTCCGGTATCAGCCAAGCCATTTCGACCAGCGCTTGTGATGCCAGCTTTCGCGCCATGGAAATTGCCCGCGCGGCCGGGGTACGCGTTTCCTATGACACTAATCTGCGCCTCAGGCTTTGGCCCGCGTCACGCGCCGCTGCCGTGATACACGCCGCGATTGCCATGGCCGATATTGCGCTGCCATCCTTGGACGATGCCGTGGCGCTGACCGGCCTGCATAACCCTGATGAAATC
>CAMCEP010000129.1 GCA_945873675.1 Asaia bogorensis | reverse complement strand
ACCGAAGCATGGGCGCTATTGATCAGCACCGTATAGCCATCAGCGGGGGACCGCGCGACATGTTCCGCGCCAATCACGCTGCCCGCACCGGCGCGGTTTTCCACCACCACCGGCTGGCCCAGAATATTGCCCGCCGCTTCGGCGATGATGCGCCCCACAATGTCATTCGACCCACCGGGAGCGAAGGGCACCACCAAGCGTACAGGCCGCGTCGGGCGCCATGCCTGCGCGCGCGCCACATTGGGCGCAAGCCCCGCCGCCAAAGCCAAGCCCAAAGCTGTTCTGCGTTGCATCATTATCGCTCTTCTCCCTGTTCATGCGGGGGCGCTTGCCGCACCCTGAATTGCTGTATGACTTTTCCTAGACATTCAGCCTTAAGCAATCTCTTCTAACCCAAGCCCTGCTGCGGGAAAATAGCCAAAGCCCCCTCGACGGCCGCCCCCTGCCGCCCCAATCTTGCTGAATGACTGAAAACCCGCTGCTGACCCCCTGGACCACTCCCTTTGGCCTGCCGCCCTTTGCGGCGATTGAGGCCGCGCATTTCCCGCCCGCCTTCGATGCCGCCATGGCAGCGCATCGCGCGGAAATCATGGAAATCGGCGCCAACCCGGCCGCACCAAGCTTCACCAATACCATCGAAGCACTGGAAGGCGCGGGCAAGCTGCTCAGCCGCATCGGCGCCACGTTTTTCAACCTGGCGGCGAGCCACGCGACTGACGCATTGCAACAGGTGGAACGCGACATCGCGCCAAAACTCGCCGCGCATCGCATGGCAATCGCGCTTGACCCGGCGCTTTTCCGCCGCGTCTCCGCCCTGCATGAACAGCGGGCTACGCTGGCGCTGGCGCCAGATCAGCGCCGCCTGCTGGAACGGCTTTATCTGCGCCTGACGCGCGCCGGCGCGGGGCTAGATGCCAAGGCGCGCACGCGGCTTTCGGAAATCTCCACGCGCCTCGCCACGCTGCACACAAGCTTCGGGCAGAATGTGCTGGCCGATGAGAATGAATGGCGCATGGTGCTGACAAATGCCGATCTGGATGGCCTGCCCGATTTCGCCCGGCAAGCCGCACGGGAAGCCGCCGCTGCCGCCGGGCTTGATGGCCATGTCTTCACCCTGTCGCGTTCTTCCGCTGAACCTTTCCTGACTTTCTCCGCCAGGCGCGATTTGCGCGAAAAACTCTGGCGCGGCTTTGCGGCGCGTGGCGCTTTGACCGAAGGCCGCGAAAATGCGCCGCTGATCCGCGAAATCCTGATGCTACGGCGCGAACGCGCGCAATTGCTGGGGGAGGCTGATTTTGCTTCCTTCCGTCTGCGCGACACCATGGCGGGCTCCCCCGACGCCGCCGAGGCCTTGCTCCGCGCCTGCTGGGACCCCGCCAAGCGCCGCATCGCGATTGAAAAGGCTGAGCTTGAAGAATTCGCCCGCACCGCCGGCCATCATGGCCCGATTGAGCCCTGGGATTGGCGCCATTGGGCGGAAAGGGCGCGGCAAGCGAAGCATAATTTCGATGGCGCCGCGCTGAAGCCGCATTTCGAATTGGAAGCCATGCTGCGCGCCATTTTTGATACCGCCCGGCGCTTATTTGGTCTTGTCTTCGAAGAACGCGCCGATATCCCGCGCTACCATGCGGATGTCCGCGGCTTTGAAGCGCTGGATGAAGCGGGCAATCATGTCGGGCTTTTGCTGCTGGATAATTACGCCCGCCCCGGCAAACGCTCCGGCGCCTGGATGAGCAGCTTTCGCGTGGCCGATGGGCTGAGCGGCCGCACCGCGCCCATCATCATCAACAATAATAACCTCGCGCGCGCCACACCAACGCTGCTTTCCTTTGATGAAGCGCGCACGCTGTTCCATGAATTCGGCCATGCGCTGCATGGGCTGATGAGCCGCGCGCGCTATCCATCCCAATCCGGCACCGCCGTGCTTGGCGATTTTGTCGAATTCCCATCCCAGGTCATGGAAAATTGGCTGAGCCTGCCAGAGACGCTGCAAACCCATGCGCGCCATCACGAAACTGGCGAAGCCTTGGATGAGGCGCTGCTTCACCGCGTGCTGGCCGCGCGCAATGATGGGCAGGGTTTCGCCATGGTGGAATACCTCTCCTGCGCCTTGATTGACCTGGCGCTGCATCGGCATGCGGCGCCGGAAGACCTGACGCTTGAGGAATTCGAAAGTGCCTTCCTGGCCGAAATTGGCATGCCTGAGGGCATGGCGCTGAGGCACCGGCCGATCCATTTCGGGCATTTGTTTTCCGGCGATGGCTATGCCGCCGGCTATTACTTCTACCTTTGGGCCGAAGTGCTGGATGCCGATGGGTTTGAGGCGTTTGAGGAAGCGGGCAATCCCTTCGATCCTGACCTTGCCGCGCGGCTGAAAAGCATTTTTGAGGCCGGCGACACAACAGACCCCATGGCGCTTTACACTGCCTTCCGCGGCCGCCCGCCGCAGGTGGAAGCGTTGCTCCGCAAGCGCGGGCTGGTCGGGGCGTGATGGGCGGCGGGGCAATATGCCCCATCCTTACCCGCCAAACTGCACAAATTCCCGTGCCAAATCCTCATAAATCGCGCGCTTGAATTCAACGGCAAGCGCGGGCAGTTCCTGAAGTCGTGCCCAGCGCCAGGCGTCAAATTCAGGATGCGGATCAAGATCAAGCCGAATATCGGAATCACTGCCCAAAAAGCGCAGCGCGAACCATTTCTGCCTCTGGCCGCGATACTTGCCGCCCCAAGCCTTACCGATCAGTTCCGCCGGTAAATCATAGAACAACCAGCGCGGATGTTCCGCCAGGATCGCGGCCTTGGCGGTGCCGATTTCCTCTTCCAATTCGCGAAAGATGGCAATGGCGGGGTCCTCGCCCGCATCCATCCCGCCCTGCGGCAATTGCCAACCGCCGGCGGCACCTTCGGCATTGGGCAGATCAGCGCGCCGCGCCACCAGCACGAGCCCCGCAGCATTGAACAACAAGGCGCCGACATTATCGCGATACGGCAGCATCATTGCGTGCGGGTTTCCCCTGCCTCCGGCGGGCGGCGGATCAGCACCGAAATGGGCGCCAGCACCACACCGCGGCGTTCAAGCCCCGCCGCCCAGGCCACCAGCCGATCCACCACCACCGGCGTCGCTGCATGCGCCAAGCCGAGCGCCGAACCGCGCGCCTTTGCGATCAACTCAAGCTCACCAAGGCGCCTTTCGATTTCGGCCCGCGTTGCCGGTTCATCCAATAGCACATCCACTGAACGGCCCCAGGCGCGCGCCGGCCCAGACACGCCGGGGCGGGCATCCACATAAAGCAGCCCGCGATTGCGCAGCGCTTCCTGCAGCGACAGATAGCTTTGCTCCATGGCAGCGAAGCGCTCACCACGCATGCCGCCCACCACACCGATAGCGCCGACATAGCCCGGAAAGCGAGAGAGCACCCATTCCAGATTGGCCATATTCTCTGCCCCTGAACGCCCGGTCAGCAATGCGCGATTGCCAGGGTCATTCAAAGGATAGCCGGTGGGTTCCAGTGGCAGGCCGATCAGGGTTTCCGCCCCCTTCGCGCGCAGGCGTTCGGCCATTTGGCTGGCCCGCGGCGCATAGGGTGAAATGGCCAAGCTCACCGCCGGCGGTAGGCGGCGGATGGCGTCTTCCGACTGCGCATTCGAAATGCCGATATCGGCCACAATAACGCCAATGCGCGGGCGCGTATCTTGCCGGTCGAATTGCCCGGCATAGGCGCGGATGGAGGTACGGCCATCACCGCCCACGCGCGGCAAGGACCCGAAGCGCCCCTGTTCCAGCAGCGCTGGATCGGGCGCGGCGATGGGGCGCGCGGTTGGTATCTCGGTGCCCGTAACGGGCACATCAAAAGGTGGTGGCGGTGGCGCCGCAGGCGTTTGCAAGGACGCCTCGGCAGCCGGGGCGGGTAGGTCTGCCACCGCTGGCGCCGGAGTTTCCGCTTCGACCGGCGGCGGAGCTAGACCGGCTGGGCTGGGTTCGGGTGCCGCTGCGGTTGCGGCAGGGGCTTCAGCCAAAGGCGCGGGCATGGGCGCAGGCGGCATAGCCGGTTCCGCTTCGGCAGGCGCCGGGACTGCAGCTTCGGGCGTTGCCGGCGCCTCGGCCACAGTTTCATGCGGCTTGGGCGAGCCCAAGCGGTCAAGCCAAAGCGCGCCGCCGCCCAATAGCAGCAGCACCAAAGCCCAAAACACGCCAAGACCGCGCCAGCCGGCGAAAATCCGGCGCGGCAATCCTTCTGCCATCACACCCTCAGCGTTGCCCGCCGCGTGGCGCCGAAGCCATGCCGCGCAGCAGCATCAAAGCCTGCTGAAGTTGATGATCCGTTTCCGGTTTGGTCGGATCAAAGGCCGGGGCGCCCTCCGCAGGCTGACGCACCACGCGTTCAACCAAGCCTGCCGGCAGGTTGAGCGGCGGCGGCGGGATAGGCGCGCGGGTTTCCGCCTGACCGTCATTGCGGAGCGAACGGCGCAAATCCGCTTCCCGATCACGCGGCGGCTGCCCGGCGCGGGTTTCTTCCCGCGTTGCCAGCACTTCGATATCGGGTTCAATCCCGGTACCCTGGATGGAGCGACCCGAGGGCGTGTAATAGCGCGCCGTGGTAAGGCGGATGGCGCCATTCCCCGGAATGGGCATGACGGTCTGGACACTGCCCTTGCCGAAGGATTTCACGCCAATCACGACGGCGCGGCGATGATCCTGCAAAGCGCCGGCAACGATTTCACTCGCACTCGCGCTGCCGCTATTGATCAGCACAACAATGGGCAAACCATCAGCGATATCGCCGGGCTTGGCATTCCAACGCTGCGCATCTTCCTGGCGGCGAGAGCGGGTAGAGACAATCTCCCCCTGGGTCAGGAAATCATCAGAAACCTGTACCGCCTGATCAAGCAATCCACCTGGATTATTGCGCAAATCCAGGATCAGGCCCTTCAGCCCACCCGGCGCCTGCTGCTTTAATTGCTGGAGCGCGCGGCGCAGGCCGGCTTCCGTCTGTTCATTGAAGGATGTCACGCGCACGTAGCCAAGATTGCCATCTTCCAGGCGGAAGCGCACCACTTGCGGGCGGATCACATCGCGCGTCAGCGTCAGTTCAAGCGGCCGTTCAGCGCCTTGGCGGCGAATGGTAAGTTTGATTTGCGTGCCACGCTGGCCGCGCATCTGGTCCACCGCTTCCTGCAGCGTCAGGCCCTGCACTGAAGTGCCGTTCAGATGCGTGATGAAATCGCCGGGCCGGACGCCAGCCCGCGCCGCGGGGGTTTCATCAATCGGGCTGATGACCTTGATATAGCCACCTTCCTGCGTGACTTCGATGCCAAGCCCGCCGAATTCACCGCGGGTCTGGGTTTGCATGTCGCGGAAGCTGCGCTGATTCAAATAGGATGAATGCGGGTCAAGACTGGATAGCATGCCCTGGATCGCGTTTTCGATCGCGTCCCGGTCATTCACCGGCTCTACATATTCGGCGCGCACCCGTTCAAACACATCACCGAATAGGTTGAGCAGCCGATAGGTCTCCGCCCGGCTGCCTTCCTGCGCCCAGGCGGCCACCAAGGGGCCCACAACCACGCCGGCGGCAAAGGCCGCGCCAATCCCGGCATAACGCAAAATCCCGCGCTTCATGCGCCGCAATCCCTTTCACCATCCGACGGAAGGCGTCGGATTACAGGCCAAGATAGTCATTCATCGCGCTTTGCGCGAGCGCAGAACGCGTTTTGTCAGCGAAAAATCGCGCGAGCAGCTAATCCGCCCCGCCAAGCCAAGGCATCGGGTCCACCACCTGGCCGTTACGGCGCAATTCCAGATAAAGCGCGCCGCGCCCATCCGCGCCGACGCCGACCCGGCCAAGCGCTTCCCCCGCCAGCAGCGCCGCCCCGGCTTCGGTATCCAGCGCTTCAAACCCAGCCAGCACCAGATGCAGGCCGGGGCCGCATTCCAGGATGATGATCTGCCCGAAGCGCCGGAAGGGGCCAGCGAATACCGCGCGCCCGCTGCAGGGGCTGACCACCCGCGCACCGCCCGATGTTGAGAAAGTGACACCCCGCATCGGCCCGGCTTCGCCCCTTTGGCCAAAGGCCAGGCTGACCCGCCCATGCACTGGCGCCGGGCGGGGCTGATCCGGCGCCGCGATTTGGGGCGGCATGACCACCGGGCTTGCCGGGCGCGCTTGGCGCGCTTCCTGCCGCGCCCGTGCCGCTGCCAGCGCTGCTTGGCGCGCCTGTTCGCGTTCCAGCGCCGTCAGCATTTCCTGCAAATCATTGGCGCGGGCCAGCGCTTCCTGAGCGCGCGCGGCCTCGGCCCTTTGGGTGGCGCGGGCTTCGCGTTCGCGCAGTCTTGTCTCAGTGATTTCCTCATCCAAGGCATTGGCGGCTTGGCGAAGCTCAGCCTCGGCGGCGGCCACCACCATGGCCTCGGTACTCGCGATGCGCGCGCGGCGTTCGGCTTCGGCATTGGCAAGCCGCAATTCCTCGGCCTCGGCGCGGATTTGTCGCGCCATGCCTTGCAGCACCAATAACCCGCGCAGTGCTTCCTCTGGCGGGGCGGGCTGGGCGAGCAAGGTTTCCGCCGGCCAAAGCGCCAGGCGCCGCATGGCCGGCATCATGGGGGCGAGGGCAGCAGCACGCGTTGCCGCTTCGCCATGGGCTGCGGCAGCAGCAGTTTCAGCGCGTTGTTTGCGTTGCTCCGCCTCTTCCAGGGCGCGTTCGGCTTCCTGCACGCGCGCTGCCATGGCGACGCGCTGGCGCGCGAGGCCGCTTTCTTCAGCGGCAGCCGCTTCGGCTTCGCGTGCGGCGGCTTCGGCAGCGGCGCGGCTTGCCGCGCCTGTGCGCCGCGCTTCTTCCAAGGCTTCGCGGGATGGCTGCGCGAGAGTGATGCCCGGCAGCGCCAGTAGGAAAAGCGTGAAAGCGGCGCGCGCCTTAGCCAAGCAGGGAATGTCCCGTCATGGCCGCAGGCTGCTGCAGGCCAAGCAAAGCGAGCAAGCTCGGCGCGATATCTGCAAGCCGACCTTCCTTCAGCGCGGCGCCTTCAGGGCCGCCCATCAGAATAACCGGCACCACATTGGTGGTATGCGCGGTATGCGGCCCGCCCGTGGCCGGGTCTTTCATCAATTCGGCATTGCCGTGATCGGCGGTGACGAGCAGGCAGCCGCCAACTTCCTGGAGTGCCGCAACAATACGCCCAAGCCCGGTATCCACCGCCTCAACCGCCTTTGTTGCCGCAGCAAGGCTGCCGGTATGGCCGACCATATCGGCATTGGCGAAATTCAGCACAATCAGATCATGCGCGCGGCTTTTGATTGCCGCCACAGCCTTTTCCGTGAGTTCCGGTGCCGACATTTCCGGCTTCAGATCATAAGTCGCAACATCCTTGGGCGATGGCACCATGATGCGTTCTTCGCCGGGATAGACCGCTTCTTCGCCACCATTCAGGAAGAAAGTGACATGCGGGTATTTTTCCGTCTCCGCCATGCGCAACTGCTTGAGCCCCGCACGCGCAACGACTTCACCAAGCTTATCCACCATGGATTGCGGCGCGAAGGCGGTGGCGAGATGCGCGTTCAGCGCATCACTATATTCCGTGAGGCCGACAGCGGCGGCGAAACGCGGCATGCGCGTGCGCGCAAAGCCATCAAATGCTGGATC
>CAMCEP010000128.1 GCA_945873675.1 Asaia bogorensis | reverse complement strand
CGGCCAAATCCGTATGCGGGCTATCGCCAATGGCCAGCACCCGCGCCTTTGGGATCGGCCCCAGCAATTCCATCACCGGCTCATAAATCGCCGGATCAGGCTTGCCGATTTCCAGCACACCGCCGCCGAATTCGCGATACACATCCGCCAAGGCGCCGGCGCAGATCACCTTCTCGCCTGCCACCATCACATGCCGATCCGGGTTGACGCAGAGCATGGGCAGCCCGGCATCGAAGCAGGCGCGCAAGGCCGCGCGATAAGGTTCCGCGCTTGTCGTGCCGCCATCCGCATCCGGGCCGGTATTGAGCAGGAAATCCGCCTTGGTCGGGTCTGTTACGATCTCGGCAGCGCCTTCCTCGATCACGGAAAGGTCTCGTTCCGGGCCAATATGCATCACGCGCTGCCCAAGCCGCGCGAACCAGGGGTGCTTGCGTTCCTTCATCAGCCGCCAGGAAGCCTCACCAGAGGACATGATGCCATCATAAAGCCCGCGATCGAGCCCCATGCGGTCCAGCATGCCTTGCACAAACCAAGCGCGGCGCGGCGCGTTGGTCAGGAAGACAATGCGCTTGCCGCGCGCCTTCAACGCCGCCAGCGCTTCCGGCACGCCGGGATAGGGTTTGCGCCCATCATGCACCACACCCCAAAGATCAAGCACATAGCCGTCGTAACGGTCGGCAATGTCAGCAATACCTTCCAGAATTTGCATCACGCATCCTTGCCGACAGCATCGGCGACCGAGGTGAAGCCATCACGCGCAAGCAGCGCCGCGAGGCCATCGAGAATCTGCCGCACCAAAACAGGCCCGGCATAGGCGAAGCCAGAATAAAGCTGCACCAGCGCAGCGCCGGCGCGGATTTTGGCATAGGCCTGTTCGGCGCTGGCAATGCCACCTACGCCGATCAGCGCAAGGCGCCCTTGTGCCAGATGGTAGCACCGCCGCAGCATGGCAGTGGAAAGCGTGAAAAGCGGCGCACCAGAAAGCCCGCCGGCTTGGTCCTTCAGGGCCGATTGCAGGGACGCCGGGCGCGTGATGGTGGTGTTGGAGATGATGAGCCCGGCAATGCCATGGGCCACGCAGGCTTCCACAATGGGGCCGAGTGCATCATCGGCCAGATCAGGCGCAATCTTCACCAGCAAGGGCGGGCGCTTTGGCAGCGCAGCGCGGCGCGCATTGATGGCGGCCAGAATCGAGGCGAGCCGTTCTTCCCCCTGCAAATCGCGCAAGCCCGGCGTATTGGGGGAGGAGACATTGACGGTCACGTAATCCGCGTGCGGCGCCAGCGCCTCGTAAAGCGCCGGGTAGTCGCGTTCCGGATCGGCGCCTTCCTTGTTGATCCCGATATTCGCACCAAAAATCCCTGGGAGCGGCCGCGGCAAGCTCCTCAACCGCGCGAGATAGGCATCGAGTCCTGCATTATTGAAGCCCATGCGGTTGATCACGGCCTGGTCTTCGGTCAGGCGAAACAGCCTCGGGCGCGGATTGCCCGCCTGAGGGCGCGGCGTGACCGTGCCGGCTTCCATGAACCCGAAACCGAGGCGTAGCAGCGGCAGGACCGCTTCGGCATTCTTGTCAAAACCGGCCGCGAGGCCGAGCGGATTGCGAAAGCGAAGGCCCACGACTTCTGTCTTCAGGCTTGGATGATCCGCACCGCGATCCTGGCCGGCAAGGCCAAGGGCAAGGGCTCGCAGCGCGATACCATGGGCGGTTTCGGCATCCATACCGCGCATGAGCGGCATGAGGGCGGAGGCGATGGCGGGTGTCATGGTGCCCTTCTGCCCTGGAAGGTGGCCTGGGGGAAGGGCTGAAAGGTGGGCCCGAAAGGCGCCAGATGAGGCTTTCTTTTTGCTTGAGCAAATTTCAGTATCTTGTCAGATTGTTCCTGTTCCTAAAGTTTCATGGGGGAGAGGTGACGCGTTTCATCTGCAATATCGCCTCATCCGGGGAAGCCAGCACCTTTGGCTGCCAATGCGCAACCTGCCAGGACGCGTGGAAGCCGGTGACTGCCGCAGGGCCTCAGCCTGCGCCAGCGGTGACGACGGTGGATGTACCTGGTGACGCCAGCACAAGTTTTTCAGTCGCCGTCGGTACGCCACTTATTGGTGTGCTGGAGGTAGATGCGGATCATGATTGGTACAGTGTGGATTTGGTGGCAGGCACGCTCTACCGAATAACACTGGATGGCTTGGCTACTGACGAATTTGAAGCGCTTGAGGATCCCTATATCTATCTTCGTGATGCCAATGGTTCCCTCATACGTCAGGATGATGATAGCGGTCCGGGGCGCAATTCCCTGCTGAATTGGACGGCCACCACAAGCGGGCGATATTATTTGGATGTTGGCGCCTGGAATGAAGACTATGTTGGCGGCTATCGACTTTCCATCGCGCAGCCTACCTTTCCCACCTATACGCTTGATCAGATCGCCACCTTCCTCACGGAAGGCTATTGGGGCGGCTACGGCCATCGCTGGGATACCAGCAGCGACTCTATCATTACCTATAATCTGACGGCGTTGACAGGCGCCGGCAAAACTCTTGCACGCGCGGCCTTTCAGGCCTGGGCGAATGTGACCAACCTGGTGTTTCAGGAAGTCGAAACTGGCGGCGATATTCCATTCGACGATAATGAGTCTGGCGCCTTTGCTGCGGGCAGCTGGAGCGGCGGGTTCATTACATCCATGCGTATCAATGTCAGCACCAAATGGCTCGCGAGTTACGGCACCACGATAGACAGCTATTCTTTTCAAACCTACGTACATGAAATCGGCCACGCGCTCGGCCTTGGTCATGGCGGGCCTTACAATGGTTCCGCGACCTATGGGGTCGACAATATTTATGAAAACGATGTCTGGTCCTATTCCATCATGTCTTATTTCGACCAGGGAGATGCGAATTTTGGCACTTATCGCTATGTCATGGGACCAAGCCTTGCCGATATTTTGGCGGCGCATAATCTCTATGGCGCCAATACAAGTTTCAATGCCAGCAATAATGTTTACGGCCATAATGCAAGCGCCGGGTCGCTGTATGATTTCGCAAATTACACAACCGCGCCGGCCTTCACCATCTATGACACTGGCGGGGCAGATACCCTGGACGCTTCGGGTTATGGCGCAAACCAGATCATCAATCTGAACGCCGAGGCATTTTCTTCTATTGGCGGCATCAACAATAATATCTCTATCGCGCGGGGCGTTGCCATTGAAGGCGCGATTGGCGGCAATGGCACGGACAGCATGCTTGGCACTGCTGGCGACAATATGCTTGCGGGCAGTATCGGCGCCGATACGTTGGATGGTGGTGCGGCAAATGACAGTCTGGATGGCGGCGCGGGTGCTGACAGTCTGATCGGTGGCGCGGGTTTGGATATCACTGATTATGGCGGCGCCATCGGTGCCATTTCTGTCAATCTTGCTGCTGGAACGGCTTCGGGCAGCGGTATCGGCACGGATGCGCTATCCGGCATTGAGGGTGCCACCGGCGGGCTAGGCGCTGATTTCTTCATTGGCGATACGGGCGATAATCTTCTGTCAGGTAATGCTGGCGGTGATACGCTGAATGGCGAGGGGGGAAATGATTGCCTGATGGGTGGCGCGGGTGCTGACAGTCTGATCGGTGGCGCGGGCGATGATCTGATGATCACCGATGGCATGGGTGATCATATTGAAGCGGGCAATGGCGATGATGTGGTCCTGCTGGGTGGCGTAGAATTGGCCGACATCATGGCGCTGTTCGTCTTTTAGCGGGATTACCAACCAGGCGCTTGACGCCCCCTGATGGCGGGGCGAGAAGCCTTTCGGCACAATGCCAGTCCGGGATGACATGACAAGCTTCAAGGGGCCGCTGCTATTGGTTGCGGCCATGGCGCTTTTTGCGCTGCTCGACGCAAATTCGAAGTTGCTGGCCGGGCGGTATGGCGCGGATCAGGTGCTTCTTATCCGCTATGGCGCGCTGCTCGTGCTGCTTGGGATATTGCGCCTTGTTTGGCGCGGCGCAGGTGGGCCGATTGGCACACCGCGGCCTTGGCTGCATCTCCTACGCGCGCTCTGCATGGCCGGTTCGGCTTACGGGTTTTTCCTGGCGTTCCGAGATATCCCGCTAGCTGAGGGCTACCTTGTCTATTTCACCGCGCCCTTCTTCACCTTGCTGCTGGCCGCCATGGTACTGGGGGAAAGGAATGGCCGCGCTGTTTGGCTCTGGTCCGCGGTCGGGTTTCTGGGCGTCATGGTCGCGATGTTTCCAAGCTTGGCACCATCAAGGCATGCCGCGGCGGTCCCTTGGCATGCTTATGCCTGGGCGTTTCTCGGTACCATGACTTATGCTGGTTTTCTGACGATCAGCCGCATGTTGCGCGCAGAACAGAATGCAGCGCGGCTGATTTTCTGGTCTTCGGGGCCACTTTTCCTGGCCATTCTGCCCTTCGCCATCGCCGAATGGATTAGGCCCGATGCCTATGATTGGCTGGCGCTGATCGCCAATGGGCTCTTCGCCGGGGGCGCGACGCTCGCGCTCGCTATTGCCTTCAGCATTGATCGCGCGGCACGGCTGGCACCGCTGGAATTCATCGCCCTGGTTTTCGCGCTGATCCTGGATGCCGCCATCTGGCAGCTTTGGCCCGGCGCCTGGACACTGGCGGGCGGCGCGATTGTGGTCTTTGCCTGCCTGATGAGTGAACGCGCCGCACGCAACACGCAGGGCTGAGCCATCGGCTGTTTCCAGGCGATCCTTTTCCACGATAGGCTTGATGAGTAAGCCTCAAGGGAGAGAAAGCATGGCCAAATCGGACTTATGGAAAAAGGGCGATGCGGTACGCACGCGCCTGATGGGTCAATCCACCGTCAAGACCATGGCCCAGGGCGTCTATGACGACCCCATCATGGAAAAATTCGGCGATTACGCGCGCGAAGCCGTCTTCGGCATGCTCTGGTCCCGGCCGGGGCTGGACCTCAAAACCCGCGCGCTGATTTGCGTGATTTCCGATACCGCCATCCATGCCTGGCCGGAACTGACTATTCATCTCCGCATGGCGCGGCGCATGGGCTGGTCCGAGGATGAACTCACCGAAGCGCTGATGCATCTGTGCGGCTATATCGGCCTGCCTGCGGTGCGGGAGGCGATGATCGTGGCCAAGGGCGTCTTTGCCGAAATGCGCGCGGAACCCGATGGCGGCCTGGCCGAGGCCTAAGCATTTTCAAGCCAAGTGGCAAACTTGGCGACTCGGAAAATGCGATCAAACAAGTTTTTGGTGCGCGCGAGATGAACGAGGGTGAACGGTTCGCGCACCAAATTTTGTCTTTGTGACCATTTCGCCTAGAAAAGCATTGCCGGGCGGCATCACGCGCCCGGCGGAAAGACGGAACAACAGCGCCCATGTCCCAAACTACCCTTGCCTCCATCGGCTTTCCGGCAAAGGAAGGGGCACGCGCCTTCACAACGCGGCCTGAAATCATCGGCACCTTCGGGGCGGTGGCTTCCACGCATTGGATAGCCTCCCAGGTCGGCATGGCGGTGCTAGAACGCGGCGGCAATGCTTTTGATGCCGCGGCTGCCGCCGGCTTCACGCTGCAAATCGTAGAACCGCATTTGAACGGCCCAGGGGGCGATTGCCCCATTCTGCTCCATAGCGCGCGCACCGGTCAGCAACAGGCGATTTGCGGCCAAGGCCCCGCCCCTGCCGGTTTGAATGTCGCGCTCATGAAAAACCTGGGCCACGAAATCATGCCCGGCACCGGCATGCTGGCGGCACCCATCCCCGGCGCCTTTGACGCATGGATGCTAATGCTGCGGGACCACGGCACCTGGAAGCCGCGCGATATCCTTGCCTATGCCATTGGCTATGCGCGGCATGGCGCGCCCATGGTGCCGCGCGTACGTGCCACGATTGATTCGGTGCGCCCCTTGTTTGAGGCGGAATGGAAAACCTCTGCCGCGCTGTGGTTGCGTAATGGCGGGCCGGCACCCGGCGGGCTTTATGCCAACCCAACCCTCGCCGATACCTATGAACGCGTAGTGCGCGAGGCGGAGGCCGCCGGCGGGGATCGCGTTGCGCAAATTGAGGCCGCGCGGCGTGCCTGGTATCGCGGCTTTGTGGCGGAAGCCATTGATCGTTTCTGCCGCGTGACGGAAGCGATGGATACCTCCGGCCGCCGCCACCGCGCTGTGCTGAATGGGCAGGACCTTGCGAATTGGTCAGCCGGCATCGAAGAACCGCTTGGCTTGGATTACCACGGCCATCGCGTGCTGAAATGCGGCCCCTGGAGCCAAGGGCCGGCCATGCTGCAAACCCTTGCCTTGATGGCGGGCGATGACATTGCGGCGATGGACCCGATGGGGCCGGACTTCATCCATCTGGTGGCAGAAGCGATGAAGCTGGCCTTTGCGGATCGTGAAGCCTTTTACGGCGACCCGAATTTCGTTGATGTGCCGATGGAGACCTTGCTTTCACCCGCCTATAACGCCGCGCGCCGCGCGTTGATTGGCGCCACCGCCAGCATGGAATTCCGCCCGGGTTCACCGGATGGCCGCGTGCCGCGCACGGACTACGCCGCCGCCATCCGTCGCGCGCAGGAAATGGCCGCCGCTGCCGGCAGTGGTGAGCCCACGGTATCTCGTCTTGGTGCGGCGGGGGGTGATACCTGCCATGTGGATGTGATTGACGCCGCCGGGAATATGGTGAGCGCGACACCATCTGCAGGCTGGCTGCAATCCTCGCCTGCCATTCCTGAGCTTGGCTTCTGCCTTGGTACGCGCTGCCAGATGTTCTGGCTGGATGAAACCCTGCCCAATGGCTTGCAGCCAGGCAAACGCCCGCGCACCACGCTTTCCCCCGCGCTGGTGCTGCGCGATGGCAAGCCCTGGATGAGCTTCGGCACACCAGGTGGAGAGCAGCAGGATCAATGGCAGTCCATCATGCTGCTGCGGATGCTGCATCAGGGCATGAATATCCAGGAAGCGATTGATGCGCCTTCCTTCCATTCGGAGCATTGGATCAGCAGCTTCTGGCCGCGCGGTGCGAAGCCGGGCAAGCTGGTGATTGAAGGCCGCTATGCGCCGGAAGTATTGTCAGCGCTCAATGCGCGCGGGCATCAGGCGGAAGCGGGCGGTGATTGGTCCGAAGGGCGGCTGACTGGCGCTCGGCTTGAGGCCAATGGTTCCATCCATGCCGGGGCAAATCCGCGCGGCATGCAGGGTTATGCAGTGGGGCGATAATGGACAACAAGAACGAAACCAAACGCGAATACCACGCGCGCAAGCGCATCCTCGTCACGGGTGGCGCCGGCTTTGTCGGCAGCCATTTGTGCGATGCGTTATTGGCCGCAGGGCATGAGGTGCTCTGCGCCGATAATTTCTTCACCGGCAACAAGGCCAATATCGAAAAGCTGCTGGATCACCCTTACTTCGAACTGATCCGCCATGACGTGACCTTCCCGCTTTATGTCGAAGTAGATGAGATCTACAATCTTGCCTGCCCGGCATCGCCCATCCATTACCAGCATGACCCGGTGCAGACGCTGAAGACCAGCGTGCACGGTGCGATCAATATGCTGGGGCTCGCCAAGCGCTTGAAGGCGCGTATCCTGCAAGCTTCCACCAGTGAGGTTTACGGTGACCCCAATGTGCACCCTCAACCTGAGGAATATTGGGGCAATGTGAATCCGATCGGGCCGCGTTCATGTTATGATGAGGGCAAG
>CAMCEP010000127.1 GCA_945873675.1 Asaia bogorensis | reverse complement strand
GCGCCCCGATTCCCAGGGTAAGCTGGAAGAAGGCGGCTGGCGCGGCGCGCCGCAAAAGCATCTGATGGGCTGGAAGTTGCTCGGCACCACGGCGCTGGCGGGGGTGATTTGGGGGGCGGTTTGGTGGATGATTGAAAGCGAATGGCTTTCTTTCCGGACCGGAATCCTCTCATTGCCCACCAATTAAGCGAAAAACCGACCCGAGGGTCGGTTTTGCCATATGTTCGGGCAATGTGAGTCTGGTAGCCGCTTTTTTGACCTTCCTCATGGCTCTTTTTGATTGAGCCTTCGAAGCTGGTCCGCCATCCTACAGATCGAGAGGGAGATTGGTTTCTTCCTCTGCCGTGTGACTGGCGTTTCCTCCCTAAACTTGGGCCGCTGCCTGATGGTGGCGGCCTTTTCTTTTTTAAATGTTTGTGACGCTGAGTTGCAAGCACAAAAATGCCATAAACCAGCCGGAAATGACGATTTGGTGCGCTGCACAATAATTCGGTGTTACTTTATTGCGTGGGCGGGCAGGTGATTCCCCCGGAAAGACTTCTGGATTAGGGTGCGCCCCCTGCCTTTTGCCATTGAAGGATTAAAGCCTTGCGCCTTACTCGCGCCTTTCTGCCCACACTCAAGGAAACCCCGGCCGAGGCGCAAATCGCCTCTCACCGCCTCATGCTGCGCGCGGGCTTAATCCGCCAGACCTCCGCGGGGATTTATGCCTGGCTGCCGGCAGGCTTGCGGGTGCTGCGCCGCGTTGAGCAGATTGTGCGTGAAGAACAGGACCGCGCCGGGGCACAGGAAATCCTGATGCCGACCATCCAACCGGCGGAGCTCTGGCGCGAAAGCGGGCGCTATGATGATTACGGCAAGGAAATGCTTCGCATCCGTGACCGCCACGAACGTGAAATGCTGTTCGGCCCGACCAATGAGGAAATGGTCACCGATATCTTCAAGCAATTCGCCAAATCCTACCGCGATTTGCCGCGCAATCTGTACCACATCCAATGGAAATTCCGCGATGAAGTGCGCCCGCGTTTCGGCGTGATGCGCGGGCGCGAATTCCTGATGAAGGATGCCTATTCCTTTGATCTGACCAAGGAAGCCGCGCAGCATTCCTATCGGCAGATGTTCCTGGCCTATCTGCGCACCTTTGCGCGCATGGGCCTGAAGGCCATTCCGATGCGCGCTGATACGGGGCCGATTGGCGGCAACCTGTCGCATGAATTCATCATCCTGGCCGAGACTGGCGAAAGCCAGGTTTTCGTGAGCCGCGATCTGCTGGAACGCGATGTGCTGGCCGAAGCGCCGGATTACGACAGCGATCTGACGGCGCAGGTGGATTTCTGGACCAGCCATTACGCCGCGACCGAAGAAATGCATGACGAAGCCGCCTGGGCCGCGCTTGCCGAAGACAAGCGCGTTTCCGCCCGCGGCATTGAAGTGGGCCATATTTTCTATTTCGGCACCAAATACAGCGCTGCCATGGGTATGGCCGTGACCGGCCCGGATGGCCAGCAGGTTGTCCCGGAAATGGGCAGCTATGGCATTGGCGTATCGCGTCTGGTGGGCGCGCTGATTGAAGCTAATCATGATGACGCCGGCATCAAATGGCCGGATGCGGTCGCACCCTGGGCTGCCGCTATTCTTAATCTTCGCCCCGGCGATGGGCCGACCGACACGTTGTGCGAAACCCTTTACGCACGGCTTGGCGATGAGCACGCGGTCTATGATGACCGCCCCGTGCGCGCTGGCGAGAAATTCGCCGATGCGGACCTCATGGGCTTTCCCTGGCAGGCCATTATCGGCCCGCGCGGCGCCGCTGCGGGCCGTGTGGAACTGAAGCGCCGCATGACCGGGGCGCGTGAGGAGGTTTCACTCGAAGACGCCATCACCCGCATCAAGTGCGGCTGACCCCGCATGTTCAGCGCCTTTGAGCGTATGGTCGCCTTCCGCTATTTGCGCGCGCGGAAGGGGGAGCGTTTTGTCTCGGTCATCGCGATTTTCTCGCTGGTCGGGATCGCGCTTGGCGTTGCCACGCTGATCATTGTCATGAGCGTGATGAACGGCTTCCGCCATGAATTGCTTGGCCGCATTCTGGGCTTGAATGGTCATCTTGGCGTCTATGCGGTGGGCACTTCCTTCACTGATTTTGATGATGTGGCAGGGCGTATTCGTGGCATTCCAGGGATTGTCTCAGCGACACCCATCGTGGAAGGGCAGGTGCTGATCACGTCTGATTCAGGCGGTGCCGCGGGTGGTCTCGCGCGCGGCATCCGCCCCGCAGATTTGCGCGCGCGTCATTTGATCGCGGATGGCATTCGGCTGGGCAATCTGGACGCCTTTGAGGGGGAGGATGCCATCATCATCGGCCGGCGCTTGGCCTCCCGCTTGCGTGTTTCAGTGGGTGATAATGTCAGCCTGGTCTCGCCCCAGGGGCGCACCACGGTATTCGGCACAGTGCCCCGCGTGCGCGCTTATCGCGTGGTCGCTTTGTTTGATGTCGGCATGAATGAATATGACAGCAGCTTTGTGTTCCTGCCGCTGGAAGCCGCGCAGCTTTACTTTCAGCAGCGCGATGCCGCAACGCAGATCGAGGTTTTCGTGCAGGACCCAACCAGGCTGCGCGGCGTTATGCGTCAAATTCAGGAAAGCGCTGGCAGCCGCGTGATGGTGCATTCCTGGCAGGATGCCAATTCAAGCTTCTTCAATGCGGTGCAGGTGGAACGCAATGTCATGTTCCTGATCCTGACACTGATCATCATTGTCGCGGCTTTCAATATTGTCTCAAGCCTGATCATGCTGGTGAAGGATAAGGGGCGCGATATCGCGGTGCTGCGTACCATGGGCGCCACCAAGGGCGCGGTGATGCGGATTTTCCTGCTGTGCGGTGCTTCCATCGGCGTGCTTGGCACATTGATTGGTTTTGTGCTGGGCCTGGTCTTCTGCCTCAATATCGAAAGCATCCGGCAGTTCCTGCAATCACTTTCGGGCACGGAATTGTTCAGCCCAGAGGTGTATTTCCTGACGCGCCTGCCCGCGATCCTGGATTACAATGAAGTGGCACAGGTGGTGGCGATGGGGCTTGGCTTGTCGTTGCTGGCGACACTTTACCCTTCCTGGCGCGCGGCGCGCACCGACCCGGTGGAGATGCTGCGCAATGAATGAAGCGCCCCTTCGCTTGGCCGCCGTTGAACGCCGCTACCGCACGGAAGCGGGCGAACTGCCCGTGCTGCTCGGCGCTGACCTGACCATTGCGGCCGGTGAGATCGTGGCGCTGGTGGCCCCTTCCGGCACCGGCAAATCAACCTTGCTGCACCTTGCGGGTTTGCTGGAAAAGCCCGATGGCGGCGAGGTTTTCATTTCCGGCAAGGCGGCTGGTTCACTTTCGGATGAGGCGCGCACAACAATCCGCCGCACCACCATCGGCTTTGTCTATCAATTCCATCATTTGTTGCCGGAATTCACCGCCGCCGAGAACATCATCCTGCCGCAGCTTGCCGCCGGCAAAAGCCGCACGGAGGCAACGGAGCGTGCGAAGGATTTGCTTGGTATTTTCGGTCTGCAGGCCCGGCTGGATCACCGCCCAGGGAAACTATCCGGTGGTGAACAACAGCGTGTTGCAATTGCCCGCGCACTCGCCAATCAGCCGCGGCTTTTGCTGGCCGATGAACCGACCGGTAATCTGGATGTCGCCACATCTGATCGCGTCTTTGCGGAATTGCTGGAACAGGTGCGCGGCCAGGGGCTGGCAGCGCTGATTGCGACACATAATCCTGACCTCGCACGCCGGATGGACAGGGTTGTGACGCTACGGGATGGGAAGATCGTGACAGCCTGACAGTACCAAAACAGGCAAAACTCTGATCCCTTGCTTTCTTCCTTTTGGTTGACACTTTATTTGCCAAGTCGCTTGGCGCTTCCCGGCGGCCACACCGCCGCAGCATTGAATATGATTCAAGCAGCAGGCTGGGCGCGCTGACTGAAAGCGCTAACTGGGTGAAATCGACCCTGTTCGTTTGAGCCTCACTGATCGGACCCGGGCCAAGACGAATATGGCCCGTCAGCCTGGGTGGTCCGCCCGCGCTCAACGCCTGATGGCGAAGCTTCCCCACAACCATTGGCAGACCATAACCTTCATCGCGGGCCCGTGCCGCATCGGCATTGTCGCCCCTTGGTCTTGGATGGGCCAATCAACGGCGACTTGTTTCAGGCTTGGGTTGAGCAGCTCCTGGTTTCCTCGTCTCAGTCAGGAAAGGTACCGCAGTACTAGTCGACCTATGCGGTCCGGAAGACTGCGCATTTTACATCAGGCCTTCAGGGTGTGGTCCAGATCAGGTCAAAAAAAGGCTTTAGCAAACTACGCTTGCAGTCAGGCGCCCCGCGCCGCTAGGTTCAGCAAAACACTGGGAGGATAATCATGATCAATCGCCGCAGCCTTTTGGCATCCGCAAGCCTGCTTGCCGCACCCGCCATTGTGCAGGCGCAAACCCCATGGCCGGGCGACAAGCCCATGGAAGTGATTGTGCCTTTCCCCGCCGGCGGCGGCGTGGACATCATGACCCGGCTGGTCATGCCGCTGGTGGCCGCGCAAATCCCGGGCCTCCGGCCTGTCATCATCAATCGCACGGGTGCTGCTGGGCAGATCGGGCTCGAAGCCACCTTCAATGCCGCGGCTGATGGCTACACGATCGGCGCCACGACCATCCCCGCGCATAACGCCATTCCGCTGGAACGCCAGGTGCGCTACCGCGCCATGGATTTCACCTTCATCTGCAATATTGTTGAAGACGCCAATTGCTTCTACGTGCGCGCCGATAGCCCGCTAAAGTCCTTGCAGGATTTGGTGGCGGCGGCGAAGGCCAGGCCAGAACAGATCACCTATGCCACCACCGGCATTGGCAGCGATGATCATCTTTTTGTACTGCATTTTGAGGAATTGGCCGGCCTCAAGCCCATGATCCAGGTGCCCTTTGCCGGTGCTGCGCCGCTTATTCCGCAATTGCTGGGTGGGAATATGGATGTCGCGGCCATCAATGTGAATGATGCGCTGCAATTGGCGCGCGAAGGCAAGGTGCGCATGCTGGCGCAAGCCGCCGCAGCGCGTCAGCCGGAAGCGGCTGATGTGCCAACCTTCCGCGAATTGGGCTTTGACCTGGTGCATGGCGCCAGCCGCGGCATTGTCGGCCCGCCCAATATGCCGCCCGCCATTGTGGCGCGGCTGGAAGCGGCCTTCCGCACCGCTTTGGCCGATGAGAATTTCAAGCGCGAAGCGGTGCGGAATTTCATGCCGCTCAATACCATGGTGGGCGCTGAGTACCGCGCCTTTGCGCAATCCGTGGATGATCGGCTTAAGCGGCTTTGGCAGGTGCGCCCCTGGCGTGGGGGGTAAGGGCGGGGCTGTTACAGCCCTGCCTTTTCAAGCCGCATAATGGCGCGCGCCATGGCCTGGGCGCGCGGGATCATGCTGTCAATTTCCAGATATTCTTCCGGGCTATGCGCCTTGCCGCCCACGGGGCCTACTGCGCAAATCGTGGGCGCGCCAATCGCCGCCGTAAAACCGCTATCGGCGCAGCCACCGGAAAACTCGCCACTTACCTTCAAGCCGCTATCCGTGGCAGCCCCCTGATACAGCGCAAACACACGCTCACTGGCCGGCGTTGCATTCAGCGGCAGGAATTCGCCCTTGATGACCAGCTTTGCCTTGGTGCCGGGCACGTAGGATTTCGCGACAATGTCATGCAGCTTGCCCACAACCTCATCACGATCGGCCAATTCAACATAGCGCAAATCAATCTGGAATTGGCAGGCGGGCGCGACCGTATTCACGCTCTGCCCACCACTCACCAAACCGACATTCAGCGTAATGCCGCGCTTCAAATCCGTCAGCGCATGAATGGCGACAATCTTTTGCGCGGCCTCACCAATCGCGCTGATGCCGGCTTCGAAATTACCGCCGGAATGCGCGGCCTTGCCTTCAATATCCACCACTGAAAACACGCCACCCTTGCGCCCTGTCACCACATTGCCGGAAGGACGGCCCGGTTCGCTATTGAAGACCACGCGCGCGCTGCGCGCCTCATTTTCAATCACCGGGCGGCCTTCGGGGCTGCCGATTTCCTCATCGCCGGTGAAAAGCCCAACCAAGGGCCCTGGCGCGCCGCCGAATTTATGAAAGGCAGCCAGCACAAACATATTCATGACAATGCCGGCCTTCATATCGGCCACACCTGGCCCATAGGCGATATTGCCCTGAATGGTGAAAGGCCGGCGTTCCGGTTCGCCCTTCGGGAACACGGTGTCCCTATGCCCCATCAGCACGATATTCTTCTGCTGATTGCCAGAAGCGATTTCATGGGCACCAGGCACGATGCCGCGTAGGCAATCGCCATGCCTTTCGCGCGGCACGACTTCCACCGCGATGCCTTGGCCTTCCAGAAAGCGCTTTACCTGGGCGCCAGTGCGATCCACGCCCGCCTTGTCATAGGATCCGCCATCAGTATTCACCATTTCCTTGAGCTCAGCGATCATGGCTCCCTGTTGCGTGGCAAGCCAGGCGGTGATTTGGGCTTCGGTAGTCATGCTGTCCTCGAATTTGTCAAAACAAGATTGAAGCCTGCGCTAGCGACGCAGCGCAGGCAAGGGCGCTATTCAATCTTGCCCAGAGCGCGAATTACGCGGAGCAACCTGCCTGCATCCTCATCGTAAAAGCGCATGAAGGCATCGCCATCGCGGTAATCCAGCGTATTCCCGCTGCCGGCCATAATGCGGATGAAATCCGCATCCTGTGCCACGGCGCGTGATGCGTCGCGAATGCGGTCAATGATGGCGGGTGGCGTGCCGGCGGGTGCGAAAAGCCCAACCCAGATGTAGAATTCCACATCCGCAAACCCTTTCTCCACCAGCGTCGGCACATCCTCAAATCCCTTGAGCCGCTGGCGGCCCCAAGTGGCGAGCGCACGTAGCCGCCCATCGCGCACATGCTGCGCGACTGGCCCGGGGCCAGACGAAAGCGCTTGCACCTGGCCGCTCAAAATCGCGGTCAAAGCCGGCCCGCCACCCTGGAAGGGTACATGCAGCATTTGCAAACCGGCCGCCTGGGAAAGCATCGCCATCGGCACATGCAAGGCAGAGTAATTCCCCGCCGAGGAATAGGCGATCTGCCCGGGCTTCGCTTTCGCCTCAGTGATGAATTCCTCAATCGTGCGAATGGGGCTTGATGCAGGCACCACCAGCACGGTTGGATCGGCTGAGAATAACGCAATCGGCGTCAGCATTTCAGGCGTATAGGCCGGCGTGCGGCCATTGATGCGCGCTGCTTCCGGCAGGAAGGTCATGGAAGACAGCCCCATGAGCAGCGTATAGCCATCGGGCGTGCTGCGCGCGACGAAACCATTGCCAATCTCGCCCGCCGCACCGCCGCGATTGGTGATTGGCACTGGCACGCGCCAGATTCGTTCCAGCGTCGCAGCGGCGGGGCGGCCCACCACATCCGCCTGCCCACCAGGTGGGAAGGCGACCACCATGGAAACCGCGCGGGATGGGAAATTGTCCTGCGCCAGCGCGGGCATGGCGAAGGGGAGTGCCGTGGCCCCAGCCAGAAGTGTGCGTCTTTGCATGTTTGATCCTCCCTTTTTTTATTTTCTATTCAGGCAACGGGATTTTCGAGCGCACCGATCCCGCTGATTTCAATCCGCACCACATCGCCCTTTTGCAG
>CAMCEP010000126.1 GCA_945873675.1 Asaia bogorensis | reverse complement strand
GTCAGCGGCAGGCCGCATTGCTTGAGCAGCTTGGGCTTGCCGCCGGCGGTATGTTCCATCAGCACGATCACGCGCTTGACGCCCGCGACCAAATCCATCGCGCCGCCCATGCCCTTCACCATCTTGCCCGGGATCATCCAATTAGCGAGATCGCCATTTTCGGCCACCTGCAGCGCGCCCAGGATGGAAAGGTCAATATGCCCGCCGCGGATCATCCCGAAGGATTGCGCGGAATCGAAGAAGGAACTGGTCGGCAACTGCGTGATGGTCTGCTTGCCGGCATTGATCAGATCGGCGTCTTCTTCACCTTCGTAGGGGAAGGGGCCAAGGCCCAGCATGCCATTTTCGCTTTGCAGCTGCACATTGAAGCCGGCGGGCACGTGATTGGCGACCAGCGTCGGGATGCCGATGCCAAGATTCACATAGAAGCCATCTTGCAATTCGCGCGCCGCACGAGCGGCCATTTCATCGCGGTTCCAGGCCATGGTTTTTCTCCTTATCCCTGGGACTCAGCGCCGGCCGCAGCGGCGGGCGCGTGCTTGCGGACAGTGCGCTGTTCAATGCGTTTTTCGTAGCCAGTCGGGCAGGTGATCATGCGTTTGACGAAAATACCCGGCGTGTGGATGTGGTCCGCGTCAATCTCTCCGGGGCGGACCAGATGTTCCACTTGGGCTACCGTGACGCGCGCCGCGGTTGCCATCATGGGGTTGAAGTTCCGCGCGGTCTTTCGATAGACCAAATTGCCTTCGTGATCGGCCATATAGGCGTGGATGATGGCAAGGTCGGCCACAATGCCGCGCTCCATCACAAAGGTCTCGCCATCAAATTCACGCGTTTCCTTGCCCTTGGTGACTTCCGTGCCAACGCCGGTTTTCGTGAAAAAGGCGGGGATGCCAGCGCCGCCGGCGCGAATACGCTCGGCCAAAGTGCCCTGCGGGTTGAATTCAATCTCAAGCTCACCGGCCAGATATTGCCGGGCGAATTCAGCGTTTTCGCCGACATAGCTTGAAATCATTTTGCGGATCTGGCGGGTTTTGAGCAAAAGGCCGAGCCCTGCATCATCCACCCCGGCATTGTTGGAGACCACGGTCAGGTCCTTCACGCCGGAATCGCGGATGGCTTCAATGAGCAGGGTGGGGATGCCCGAAAGCCCGAAGCCGCCGGAATGGATCACCATGCCATCGCGCAACAGGCCGGAAAGCGCCGCCTTGGCATCCGGATAGATTTTCTTCATGGGCCTTGCCCCCAATGCTTGCCGTTCTGGGGGGGTGTCTAGAGCATTTTCAAGCCAAGTGTAATCACTTGGCGGCTCGGAAAATGCGACCCCAAAAAGCTGTTTGGCATGGCGGGAAGGGCTGGCGCGGCGAATCGCGGGCCATGCTATGAAGGAGCATGTCCGCCGCCCCCATCACCGCCCCGCGCCCGGCCATTCGCCTGCTGTCGGAGACCACCGCAAACCGCATCGCGGCTGGTGAGGTTGTGGAACGCCCAGCCGCCGCACTCAAGGAAATCGTCGAAAACGCCTTGGATGCCGGGGCGCGTCGCATCGCTGTCACGCTGGAAGGCGGCGGGATGGACCGTATTCTGGTGGAAGATGACGGCATCGGCATGGGGCCTGAGGACCTGGCGCTGGCCGTGGAACGCCACGCCACGTCCAAATTGCCGGAAGAAGCGACCTTGTTCCGCATCGCCACGCTGGGCTTCCGGGGTGAGGCTTTGCCTTCCATCGGCGCCGTGGCGCGGCTTTCCATTACGTCTTGCCCGCGCGACGGCGCGGCGCATCGGATCATTGTGGAGGGCGGGCTGAAGAGCGATGTCGCCCCCGCTTCCGGCGCCCCTGGGACGCGGGTTGAGGTGCGGGATTTATTCTTCGCCACACCGGCGCGGCGGAAATTCCTAAAGCATCCCCGCACGGAAGCCGAACACGCGGTGGAAGCGGTGCGCCGCCTGGCCCTCGCCTGGCCGGAAGTGGCGTTTCGCGTGGAAAGCGATGGGCGGGAAGTGCTGTCCCTGCCGGCGGCCGATCAGGAAGGGCGCATTCGGCAAGTGCTGGGCGCGGAATTCGCCGCCGCCGCGGTGCCGGTGGAAGCGGTTTCCCAAAACCTGGATATCAGCGGGCTTGCCGCCTTGCCTTCCCATCACCGCCCGACCACGCTTGGTCAGCATTTGGTGGTGAACCGCCGCCCGGTGCGCGACCCTTTGCTGCGCGTGGCTTTGCGCGTGGCCTACCGCGATGTGATCCCGCAGGGCCGCCACCCCGTGGCAGCGCTGTTCCTGCAAGTGCCGCCGGAGTCCGTGGATGTGAATGTGCATCCGATGAAGACCGAACTCCGCTTCCGTGATGGGGAGGCTGTGCGGGGTGCCTTGATCTCCTCGCTCCGCAAATCACTCGCGATTGGTGCGGGGACGGTGGTGGCAGTGCCCTCCCTTGCAGGTGCCGCGCCGGTTGGCGGCTTCAGCGAGGCCTTGCCGGTTTTGCCCCAATCCATGCCGCGCCCGCCGGGGCTGCCGCAGCCGCGCCTGCCCTTGGGGTTCCGCCCGCCCAGCCTGCCGCCGCCACCACCCGAGCCGGTGGATGCCGCGCATCCCTTGGGCCGCGCCGTGGCGCAGATTTTGGACACCTTCATTATCGCCGAAGCCGCTGATGGTTCGCTGGTGCTGGTGGATCAGCACGCCGCGCATGAACGCCTGACGCATGAGGCGCTGAGTGCGCAGCTGCTTGAAGGCGGGGTGCGTACCCAGCCTTTGCTGGTGCCGGCGGTGGTGGATATGCCGAACGCCGATGCGGCGCGCTTGCTGGGTGCGGCGGAAGCGCTCGCCCGGCTGGGGTTGGAAATTGAGGGCTTTGGCGCTGGCGCGGTATTGGTGCGAAGCCTGCCTGCCTTGCTCGGCGCTGCCGATCCCGCACCGCTGCTGCGCGATATGGCGGAAGAATTGGCGGTGGATGCGGAAAGCACCGCCTTGGAGCGTAAACTTGATGCGGCGATTGCGAGACTCGCCTGCCATGGCAGCATTCGCGCCGGGCGGCGGATGAATGCCGCCGAGATGGATGCGCTGCTGCGTCAGATGGAAGCAACCCCCCGCGCCGCGACGTGCAGCCATGGCCGGCCTACGGTGCTGAAGCTGGATGCGGCGGCCTTGGAGCGGATGTTTGGGCGGCGGTAGATGATGGGAATAGTTTCACGTGAAGCGCGCTTGGTAATTTTGGTCGTATTTCCCTAGCCGCCAAGCGAGGCCGCTTGGCTAGAAAATGCTCCCCGCCCCATAAGCCAGCACCGCCGCCGCTAAATCCTCCCCGGCCCAGCCCACGGATTTGAAGGCGGTGATCTGATCAGCACTTTGCCGGCCGGGATGGGCGCCGCGGCAAAGTTCTGCCAAATCCGCTACCACGTGGTCTGCCGTAAAAGCGCCCTCCGCGATGGCCTGCACCACATCGCCGGCTTCGGCCAGGCCGCCGGCGCGGGTATCCACCACCAGCAGGGCGCGCTTCAGCGCCAGCGCATCCGCTTCGCGCATATCCGGCCGATAAGCGCCAACCAGATCAAGATGCGCCCCGGGGCTCAGCGCCGCGCCGGGGATCAGCGCATCGGTCGCCAGTGTCGCAGCACTGATGATATCGGCGGCGGCGAAATCAGGCGTCGTCACCGCCCGCGCCGGCAGGCCATGCGCAGCAAGCTGCGCGGCCAAGCGCGCCGCGTTTTCGCCCTTGCGCGACCAGATCGCGATATCTTTGATCGGAAAACAGGCAGCATAAGCCTCAGCCAGGGCATGGGCGACCTTGCCGCTGCCCAGCAGCAGCAGGCGTGAACTCTCTGGCCGGGCCAGATAGCGCGCGGCGAGCAAGCTGGCCGCTGCCGTGCGCCGATCCGTCAATTCGCCGCCATCCAGCATGGCAAGCGGTGCCCCGGTTGTGGCATCGGAGAGCAAATAGCTGGCATGCACGGCGGGCAGGCCGCGCTGATCATTGCCCGGCGCGACATGGACAATCTTGACGCCGTAATGCCCACCGGCGCGCCAAGCCGGCATCAGCAACAGGGTATTTTGTGCCCCGGCGCCATCATCCCAGCCATGGCGGTGGCGAAGCGGGGCTTCGCAGCCTTGCCGGAACGTCTCGGCCAGGGCTTCGATCAGCCTATCCCAGGGCAGGGCCGCCCGGATTGCCGCCTTATCCATCTGCCGCATTGTTCTGCCTCCACGATTCCCCTGGCGCATGTGGCATTGCCGGGCGGGGAAGGGAAGCTTTGGCGCGGGAATTGCTGAGCTTGGACATGGATCCCCCCGCGCCAAACCGGAGAACCGCATTTGATCAAGCCATTAGCCGCTGAGCTTCCCATGGCAGTGGAGGGCAGTGCCAGCGGGCCGAAGCGCGGCGCTTGCGGGGATGGCCCGCAATCCGGTAACGCTCTGCCCAGCAAAGCAGCAAACTCAAAACTGCAGCGGCGCTACCCTGCCCCATCAGGCAGAAAAAAGGTCAGGAGAGGCTTATAATGTCTGAAACGACGAGCGATCCGCGCTATAAGCGGCGCCCGCCCAAACGCCCGCTCCGGCTTTCCTGGTCGGATGAACGGGTGCGCGGCATTTTCTGGCAAATCGTGGTCGTCGCCGCCGTTGGCAGCCTGATTTACTGGCTCTACAGCAATACCTCGCACAATCTGGCGGTGCGGCGGATTGCGACTGGCTTTGGCTTTCTTAATCGTGAAGCAGGGCTGCCGATTGCCGAAAGCCTGATCTCCTATGAACCTACGGATACCTATTTCCGCGCGCTGATGGTTGGCGTTTTGAATACGCTGAAGGTCGCGGTGATTGGCGTGGTGCTGGCGACGATCTTGGGCACCGCGATTGGCATTGCGCGGCTTTCCAAGAATTTCCTGCTCTCGCGCATTGCTGGCGCCTATATCGAAATCATTCGCGATCTGCCGCTGCTGCTGCAATTGCTGTTCTGGTACACCATTCTGCAGGGCCTGCCTGGCCCGCGTCAGGCGCTGAAGCCCATGGAAGGCGTGGTGCTGTCCAATCGCGGCTTGATGCTGCCGGCGCTGGTGTGGGAAAACGCGCATACGGCTGCCTTGGTCGCGTTTCTGCTGGGTATTGTCGGCACCTGGCTTTACGGGCGCATGGCACGCGCCAAGCAGATGGCGGATGGCCAGCCGCGCAAGGTTTGGCCGACCGCCCTTGGCTTGATGCTGGCGCTGCCGATTGCCATCTGGTGGGGCCTTGGCGCACCGTGGGAGATTGAATACCCCGTGCTGCGCGGCTTCAATTTCCGCGGCGGCATCAATGTCAGCCCTGAATATTTCGCGCTGCTGATCGGGCTTGTGACCTATACGGCGGGCTTCATCGCTGAAGTGGTGCGTGCCGGTGTTATGTCGGTCAATCACGGGCAATGGGAAGCGGCGCAGGCGCTGGGGCTGAAACATGGTTCGGTGCTGCGCTTGATTGTCATGCCGCAGGCGCTGCGCGTCATTATCCCGCCCATGACATCGAATTACCTGAACCTGACGAAGAATTCCTCGCTCGCGGTCGCGATCGGCTATCAGGATATTGTGTCCATCGCCAATACCACGCTCAATCAAACGGGGCAGGCGATTGAAGGCATTGCCATCATCATGGCGGTCTATCTGACGATCAGTCTTTCGATCAGCCTATTCATGAATTGGTATAATGCGCGCATCGCGCTGGTTGAACGATAAGGAGGCCAGCCATGAGCGACGCAAGCATTTCATCCGGCCCGCGCAAGGCGCCGATTACGGCGGTGGGGCCGGTTGCCTGGGCCAAGACCAATCTGTTTTCCAGCTGGCTTTCCACGGCCGTGACGCTGGCGATGGGCTATCTGCTGATCAAGATGGCTCTGTCCTTCGTTGATTGGGCCTTCGTGAAAGCCATCTGGTCCGTGCCATCCAATGCGCAGGGACCGCAGACGCAAGCCTGCCGCGAATTGCGTGGCGCGGGCGCTTGCTGGGCGGTAATTGGCGAAAAGCACCGCTTCATGCTGTTCGGTACCTATCCCTATGAACAGCATTGGCGCCCTGCCTTGGCCTGCGTGCTGTTCGTGGCGCTGTACGTGATTTCCGCCATGCGGCGCTTTTGGCGCTGGGAATTGGCGCTGATCTGGATTGCCATGCTGACTGCGATTGGTGTGCTGATGTGGGGCGGCGTATTCGGGCTTTCCTATGTGCCGCAGGAACGCTGGGGTGGCTTGCCGATTACGCTGATCCTGGCGACTTTTGGGCTTGCTTTCGCTTTTCCGCTTTCCATTCTGGTTGCCCTTGGCCGACGTTCGTCGCTCCCGGCGATCAAGGTGCTGTGCGTTTTGTATGTGGAGCTGATCCGCGGTGTGCCGCTCATCAGCCTGCTATTCATGGCAAGCGTCATGTTCCCCCTATTCCTGCCGGAGGGGATGAATATCGATAAGCTGCTCCGCGCGCAGATCGCCATCATCCTTTTCGCCGGCGCCTATCTGGCCGAGGTTGTGCGCGGCGGGCTGCAAGCGCTGCCCAAAGGGCAATATGAAGCCGCCGATGCGATGGGGCTTTCCTTCTGGCAGAAGACCGGGCTGATTATTCTGCCCCAGGCGCTGCGCATGGTGATCCCGCCCTTGGTCAATACCTTCATCGGCTTCTTCAAGGATACGTCGCTGGTGCTGATCATCGGCATTTTCGATCTGCTGACCGCCGGCAAGACCGCGATTGTGGAGCCCGCCTGGCAGGGCTTCGGCGTTGAAGTCTATGTCTTTGTCGGCGGCATCTATCTGGTTTTCTGCTACGCCATGTCAAAATACAGCCGCGGGTTGGAGGCGGAGTTGAACCGCCATCGCAGCCGCTGACCCTTTGGGAAACACATTCATGAGCGCTTCCGCTGATCTTGCCCATGTCGCTTCCGCCGCCAAGGCCGATGCGCCGCCCGCCATTGAATTGGCCGGTGTCAATAAATGGTTCGGCGCGCTGCATGTGCTGCGCGATGTCAACCTTGCCGTCGCCCCCGGCGAACGCGTGGTGGTGTGCGGGCCATCGGGTTCAGGCAAATCCACCATGATCCGCTGCATCAACCGCCTGGAAGTTCACCAGGAAGGTCGTATCGCGGTAGAAGGGATTGAACTGACCGATGATGTGCGCGCGCTTGATGCGATCCGCCGCGAAGTGGGTATGGTGTTCCAATCCTTCAATCTTTTTCCGCATCTGACGGTGCTGGAAAACTGCACCCTGGCGCCCATTTGGGTGCGGCGCATGCCGAAGAAGGACGCCGAAGAACTGGCGATGGAATTACTGGTGCGGGTGAAAATCCCAGAACAGGCGCTGAAATATCCGGGCCAGCTTTCCGGCGGGCAGCAGCAGCGCGTGGCTATTGCGCGCGCCCTTTGCATGCGCCCCAAGATCATGTTGTTCGACGAACCTACCTCAGCGCTTGATCCCGAAATGATCAAGGAAGTGCTGGAAGTGATGGTGGAATTGGCCAGCACCGGCATGACCATGATGGTGGTGACGCATGAAATGGGCTTTGCCCGCCAGGTGGCGGACCGCGTGGTCTTCATGGACCAGGGGGAGGTGGTGGAAGTCGGCCCCCCCGAACAGGTCTTCAATGCACCAAAGACCGATCGGCTCAAGCTATTCCTGAGCCAGATCCTGCGCGGGCATTGAATGCCCGCCATGCGCCAGATGCGGGGCAGGCGTCTTGCTTTCTGGCAATGAAGGGGCAGAGCGGCCCGGGGGAGCGGGAGCGTTCATGGCAAGGGGGTCAGATGGGCAACCATGGCTGCGCAGTCTGCTCCTTCAGCG
>CAMCEP010000125.1 GCA_945873675.1 Asaia bogorensis | reverse complement strand
AGCTGCCCGCCAGGCTGCATCCCCGCCACCAGCAGCGGCGAAAGCCCGGCGCGCGCGGCATAGATGGCCGCCGTATAGCCGGCCGGCCCGGCACCTAGAATCAAAAGCTTGCTTTGGAATGTCTCGGCCATTGGTCGCACCCGTCTATGATCCCGGCGCATATCGGCTGCTTGCGCCTAAGGGGCAAGCCATCAGCCGGCGGGCCGCCGAGTCTTGAAAGGATATTGCGCCGCGACCCTTGTTTGAGCAATGAAGGGATGTGCCCATTACCATCCCCCCCGCCCCGCACCCCGCGCTTGATACCCTGGACCGTCAGATTTTGGCGGAGCTTCAGGAAGATGGCCGCATGACGAATGTGGAGCTTGCCCGGCGGGTCAATCTCTCCGCGCCGCCTTGCCTGAGGCGCGTGCGCCGGCTGGAAGAAGAAGGCATCATTCGTGGCTATCACGCGGATATAGACGCCGCGGCGCTCGGTTGGGAGGTGATGTTCTTCGCGCTGGTTGGCCTGGAATCGCAAAAGCAAAGCGTGCTTGATGCGTTTGAGGCGCTGGCGACTTCCTGGCCAGAGGTACGCGAATGCCACATGATCCGCGGCGGCGGGGATTTCCTGCTGCGACTGGTGGCGCGCAATACAGCGCATGAGAATGAATTGACCGCACGGCTGACCGGGGCGCCCAACGTGCTGCGCGTGCAAACCTTGCAGACGATCAGGACCGCGAAGGATGCGGCGGGCGTGCCGATCAGCTGAAGGTCAGGCGAGCTTCTGCGGCAGGGCGGTTTGGCCCAATACCCAGCCTTCCCACGCGCGGATCATCGGGTCTGCCGGGATGAAATCAGGCCGCCTGCCGTCAATTACGCCAATCAAGCCCAGCAGACCGATCAGGGAATCGAAGCGATCCTCACCAGCGGCATCGCTGCCAAAGCCCACTTGGATCATCTCAGCCAAGGCCGAATCGGGGGTCACGTTGAGCGCGGCCATGGCATCACGCAGCGCTGGCGCAAGCGCGCGGCGCGGCGCTTCGGCGCGTTTTGATCCCGCGAGTTTCAGCCCGAGATGACGCAAGGCTTCCGCCGGATAGACTTCGGCAATGGCAAGCTGGCGGGGGCGGAGCAGTTCATGCAGCGTGCCGGCAAAGGGCCAAAGCTTGAAGGGCGCGCCGGCAGCAAGCGCCGGGGCAAGCCAATCGCGCCAGGCGCTGATCGCCGCCTTGCCGGATTGATTGGCGCCGAGCGTCCAGAATACCGGCGCGCCCGCCGGGCGTTCTGCCGTGGCGCGGTCACACAGACGTGACAGGCCAGAAGCATCGGCCAGCCCAAGCGCGGCCGCATGGGCCAAGCGCGTCATGCCCTTGATGCCGCGTGCGGGGTAGAAGGGGCGGGCCGGAGAGACGGTTTCCAGGCTTGGCGACACCGTGAAGAAATCCAGATTTTGCGTGAGACCCGCCAGAAAACCAGGGAAATCAGCTTCCTGGCGGCTTTCGGCGAAGCCGCGCGGCACGCCAAGCGGCAGATCAAGCCCAAGTGCGGCAGGGCCGCGTTCCGCGATTAAGCCGGCCGCCAGCGCGGCTGGGTCCCCCACCAGGCGCGGGGCACTTGCCTGCCACAGCGCGCCTTGGCGTCGCGCAATCGTCACCCAGCGCTTGCGCGCTTCCATGCTCCAATCCGCATGGGCAGCGATCAAGGCGCGAAACCCCTCGCGCGGCGGGCGCCCTTCATGTCATGTTCGACGCAAGACAAAGGGAGAGTGTGATGGATGGCATGGCTGGCCCGGCGCCTAAGGGCGTGGATGCAGCGCATCCAGCGGGGCAATATGGTGCGATCGCAAAGCTGTTTCATTGGGTGACTCTAGGCCTGATGCTGATGGCGCTGCCGCTTGGATTTGTCATCCAGCATGTGAAGGATGCAAGCAAGATGGGGTTTTACGCGCTGCATGAAAGCGTGGGGCTGACCATCCTGTTTGTGGCGCTGGCCCGGCTGGCCTGGCGCTGGCTGAGCCCACCACCCAGCCTGCCCAATGACATGCCGAAGCTGTTTCGTGCTGCGTCTGCCGCAGTGCATCATTCGCTTTATGCGCTGCTGATCTTGCAGCCTTTGCTTGGCTTCATGGCAACCAATGCCTGGGGTTTTCCGATGCGGGGCGCAACCGCCTACCTTGGCTTCATCGAATTCCCGAAATTCATGGAAGCTTGGGAAGGCTTGGCAAAAATCCTATCCCTGTTGCACAGCATCGGCGGCTGGCTGCTGGTGGTGCTGATTGCGCTGCATATCGCCGGGGCGCTGTTTCATCACGCGATACGGCGCGATGGAACCTTGATGCGGATGATATAAAGCTTTCAACCTAAATCTGGGCGCGCTTCATGGAATATCCTGAAGCGCAGCACTTTTTCATGGCTGAAGTGAAAAACGAATCAAACAAGGCGATGCAACTAACGATAGGTTTAGTGCCTATCCGGTGAACGAAGGTGAAGGGGGCGCGCACTAAACAGGTGCGCTGATCAGCAAACGATTGGTCTTTTCCATCGCGGCTACCAGCGCTTGGAATTCGCGCGCGAAAACTTCCCGCGCTGTGCCATTCTGCGCCAGATCATCGCCAATCTCGCCAATGCTGCGCTTGCCATCAATGCGGGACAGGATTGCACTTGCCAAACGCGGCAAGGGCACCGGCACGGTCAGGCCATCAAAGCTCACGCGCAGCACGCCATCGCGTGGCAGGCCGGCGGCGAGCTTGGCACCATCCAATTCGCGCAGGCACGGAATGGCAGCGGGATCATCCCAAGGCGCGCTGATCACGGGCGCATCGGCGCGCACGCAATAAGCGATATGCACGCCCATATTGCCGGTGATTGCCTCGGCCAGGGCGGCGCGCTGCACCACATTCATCGCCTCGATCCGCGGGCGCAGCTTGGGATCAGACAGATAGGAAAGCGGATCGTAACGCAGCGGTTCCACCAGGCACACAATGCGCAAACCCGCTGCCTGGATCAGCGTATTGAAGGCTGGCACGGTGAAGGCAACATCGCGCGGATTGAGCAGCAAATCATAAAGCCCGGCATCGCCGCCCTTTTCATGATCCGTGATCCAGGGATTGCGGCGCAGCCAGGCCGTTTCCGGCATTTGCCGCCAAAGGCGCTTCGCCACCTCCACCCGCGCCGCCGGCGCTTCATCGGGTGGTGCCAGCAAGCGCAGCGCATCCTGCGCCATATAAACGCCTGTGCGCCCATGCGGCGCATAGACCATGAGGCCCAAGCCGCCCCCCGGCGCCAGCACTGAAACCAATGCCTTCAGCCCCGCCAGCGGATCTGGCAAATGATGCAGCACACCGCAGCAATCAATGTAATCGAACGGCCCAAGCCCGCTGCCCGGCAGGTCCAGCAAAGACCCTTCCTGGAAAAGCACATTGCCGAGCTTGCGCGCCGCAACCCGCGCTTCCGCCACGCGCCGCGCGGCGGCTGAACGGTCAAGCCAGGTCACATCCCCCGCACGCCCGGCATTTGTCATTTGCTGCGCAAGCATCACGGTTGCATCGCCGCTGCCACCACCGGCGACAAGTGCGCGCAAGGGCTCGCTAGCCGGCCGGTGGGCGCCGAAAATCCAATGATCCACTTCGCGCAAATGGCTCGGGCTGCCGATGATCAGGCGCTTGGCCTCATCCCGCGGGTCCCGCTGCGGATAGGGATAGGCATCATATTGCGCGGCAAGCGCGGCATCGGCGGCGTCTTTCATGGCGCCTATCTACCAAGCCCAGGGAAAGCCGAAAGCCCGTTCACGCTTCGCGCGCCAGCAATTCCTTGAGCAATTCCACCGTGCGCGCGGGTTGTTCCTGTTGCACCCAATGCCCGGCACCCGGTACCAGATGCGCCGCCGCCATGCGCGTGCAGGCAATGCCCTGCATACGTTCAAACGCGCCGGGCGCCTGGAACACGCCCCAATCCGCCGCGCCGGCGATAAAGACCGAAGGCACATCAATGCTGCGCCCGGCAAATAGCGCCAAATCCGCATTCACTTCCAGCGCGAAGCGGGTGCGGTACCAATTAAGTCCGCCCTGAAAACCGGTGCGGCCATATTCTTCGGCATAAACCGCCATTTCCGCTTCCGTCATCCAGGCGCAACCCGCAACCTCGGCAGCATTTGGCATTTCATGCGCGACGGTCTCCGGCATCGTCTCGGCGCGGTCCATTACGTAGTAAGTGGGCAGTTTCGCCATTTCACCAGCCGACCAATCACGCAGCTTATGCGGCTTATTCGCCGCCCAATCAGCGCTTTTATGGTGGTAATAGGCGCGCATGAAAGCGTGCAGCCCCTGCGCCGCGCTCATCATATCCGCGTTGGCCGGGCGCGTAGCGTAATAGGCGTGGTAGTGTTTGCGCGGGCGCGGCAAGGCGGCCAAAGCCTCATCCAGCCCCGGCATGGCGGAAGAACCGCTGGATTGCTGACCGGGCTTTGGCCAATCCGGCCCGCCGGCGAAAGGTGCGCTCATTAACGCCACGCGACGGAACACGTCGGGGCGCGTCAATGCGCACCAGGCAGCTACCGGCGATCCGAAATCATGCCCAATCACCGCCGCCACTTCCCGGTAGCCCAGCGCCGCCACCACGCCCAGCGCGTCACGCACCAGATTGGTCAGGCGGAATGGCGCGAGGGGCGCGTCATAATCCGTATCGCACCCCGTAGTGCGGCCATAGCCGCGCTGATCCGGCGCCACCACGTGATAGCCCATGGCGGCAAGAGGCAGCATCACATGCCGCCAGGAATAGGCGAGTTCGGGAAAGCCATGCAGCAGCAACAGGCAGGGCCGGCCCGGCGTTTCATGCCCGGCTTCCAGCATATGGACGCGCAACCCATTGATGCCTTCCAGAAAGCGAGAGCGGATGCCTTGCGGCAGGGTTGGTGAGCTGAGCGATTCCATGGCGGTGTTTCCTTCCTTTGCCCCATCCCGCCCGAAGCGCGCCCAGCAATCAAGCCCTGCATTGACGCGCGCCCCGGCAGGCGAGACTTTGCCCGCATGCAGGATGGTATTCCCTGGTCTTCGGACCTTCTGACTCTGGCGCGGCGCTTCGGGCCCCGCATCGCGATCACGGATGGTGACGCCAGCATCACCTATGCGGCACTTTCCGCCCGCGCCCATGGTCTGGCGCGGCGGCTGATCGCGGAGGGTTTCAAGCCCGGCCAGCCGGTCGCCACCTTTGTCCCCAATGGCTGCGATGCGCCCTGGGTCAGCTATGGCCTGACCATGGCCGGTGTGGCGGAAACCCCCTGCAATACGGGCTCGACCGATGCAGAGCTTGGCTGGTTTGCGCAGCTTACGGGCTTCAAGCGCATCGTGGCACCGCAAGCATCTTGCGCGCGGCTTGCGGGGCTTGGGTTTGAACCGCTCGCGCTGGAAGACATCACCCAGGATGACAGCGGGGCACCGCTGCCCCCCGTGCCATCCGATGCCTGGGGGCGGATCATTTTCACCTCTGGCACCACGGGCAAGCCAAAGGCGATCTTGCACAGCCATGGCGGGCGGTACCTCGCCAATATCCTGCAACGCGCCGTGCTGCCCTTCACGCCGGAACCCGGTGAGCGTGTGCTGCTGATGACGCCCTTCACCCATGGCGCGGCGCTGATCACCTATGCCTGGCTCGATCATGGCGGAGAGGTGGTATTGCAGGATGGTGTGCGGGCGGAGCGCATCGCGCCGGTTCTGGCCGCGCCAAGGCTATCGGCGATTTTCGCCCCGCCCACCGTGCTGGCCAAGCTTTTGGCGCTTTTCCCTGGCCAGGCCGTGCCGGGGCTGAAGGTGATTTTTTGCGGCACGCAGACGCTCACGCGCGATCTTTACGCACGTGCGGCGGCGCAATTCGGCCCGGTGGTGCGCGTGACCTATGGCATGAGTGAATGTTTCAACCCCATCACCGTGCTGGAAGGCCCGGATGTGGCGGCAGCGATGGAAGAAGCCGAGGACGGCCTGGGCGCCAATCTCGGCTGGCCCGCGACCGGGGTGGAAATCGCCATCCGGGATGAAGCCGGCGCGCCCCTGCCCCACGGCGATTCCGGCGATATCTGGCTGCGCGCCCGGCATATGAATATTGGCATGATCGGCGCGGATGGCTTTGTGCCGCGCCCTGCCGGCGCCTGGCACCGCACTGGCGATCTGGGCGCGATTGATGCGCGCGGGCGGCTGCGGCTGGCGGGCCGGGCTTCGGATGTGATGAAAAGCGGCGGCTACCGCGTTCATCCCGCAGAAATCGAAATGGTGCTGGAAGAAGCCGGCCAGGGCCGCGCGATTTGCGTGCTGGGCCTGGCTTCCGATTACTGGGGCGAGGTCATCATCGCGGTCGCGGATGGCTTGGCTTCCGGCTGGGAAGCCGCGGCCCTACCCTTGGCGGAACAATTGGCGCGTCATAAACGCCCCCGCGCTTGGGTCAGCCTGCCGGAATTGCCCCGCAATGCGCAGGGAAAGGTGGTGCGCGCGCGCGTGCGGGATGCGGTGCTGGAGCGCTGGCGGCTGGAAGATGGGCCGCATCCACGCCTGATACCGGCCTCTGCCGGAAAGGATGAATGACCCATGGTGATTGAGGCTCTGGCCCCCTTTTATGCCTGGACCAAGGCTTTGCATCTGATCAGCGTTTTTGCCTGGATGGCAGGGCTTTTCTACCTGCCCCGGCTTTACGTCTATCACACGCAACAGGCGCCGGGTTCCGCCCAGGTGGCGCTGTTCAAGATAATGGAACGGCGCCTGCTGCGGGCCATCATGAACCCGGCCATGATCAGCGCCTGGGTCTTTGGCCTGCTGCTGATCCTGACCCCCGGCGTGGTGGATTGGCGCGCCGGCTGGTGGCACGGCAAGCTTTTGGGCCTTTTGGGCATGACGGCCTTTCACATGGATTTGGCCCGCGCCCGGCGGCTTTTTGCCGAAGATCGCAATACCCGCAGTGAAAGGTCCTGGCGCATCGCCAACGAGGTGCCGACGCTGCTTTTGATCCTGATTGTCATTATGGTGATCGTGAAGCCATTTTGATCTCGGAGTTGACGCGGGGCCGCGGGCTTCATACATAAAAGGTCCTTCCTCTAGCGGTCCCGCTGATCCTTGATCGGCGCTGCCGCATCTCCCTCCTACCCGGTAACGGGACATTCATGGATGCGCCGCCTTCTGCGGTTTGCATCCGGCAACATCGGTCAAGCCGCCCTTTGGGCGTGTGGCGCCGCGGTTCGGGTCCCAATTTCTCAAGCCTCACGGAACGCCAAGGCACCAAATGCATCTTTCAGAACTTAAGGCGAAAAGCCCCGCGGACCTCCTCGCATTTGCTGAGGAATTACAGATTGAAAACGCGTCATCACTGCGCAAGCAGGATATGATGTTCGCCATCCTGAAGACCTTCGCCGATAATGAACAGGCGATCTTCGGGGAAGGGACGCTGGAAATCCTTTCTGATGGTTTCGGCTATTTGCGCAGCCCGCAGGCGAATTTCCTGCCCGGTCCGGATGATATTTATGTCTCCCCCGCCCAGGTGCGCCGCTTTGGCTTGCGCACTGGCGATACGGTGGAAGGCCAGATCCGCGCGCCCAAGGATGGGGAGCGTTATTTCTCTCTGCTCAAGGTCAATGCGATCAATTTCGAAGATCCGGAAAGCCTGCGCCACCGGATCAATTTCGATAACCTGACGCCGCTTTATCCGAACCGTCGCCTCAAGATGGAAAATCCGGAGGTTGAAAGCGTCGCCAAGGGGCCGACCAAGGACAATACGCATCGCGTCATTGATCTGATTTCGCCGATCGGGATGGGCCAGCGCGCCTTGATTGTGGCGCCGCCGCGCACGGGTAAAACCGTGATGCTGCAGAATATCGCCAAATCCATCACGGCGAATAATCCCGAAGTCTTCCTGATGGTGCTGCTGATTGACGAACGCCCG
>CAMCEP010000124.1 GCA_945873675.1 Asaia bogorensis | reverse complement strand
CAAGCGCCATGCGTTTTGCGGGTCAACAGGTTGTCATCACCGGCGCTGCCGGGGTTTACGGGCGTGGGCTGGCGGAAGCCTTTGCGCGGGAAGGCGCCCAATTGCTGCTGACCGATGGCGATGCCGGCGCGCTTGCCGGGCTTGCGAATGCGCTGCCGCCAGGGCGCGTTGTGCTGCACCCCGCCGATTTAACTGAAGATGCTGCGCTTGATGGTCTGATTGCCGCTGCTACCAGTAAGGGCGCGCCGCAGGTGCTGATCAATAATGCTGGCATTTATCCCTTTATCCCCCTCATGGATGTGGCGGGTGCGGAATGGGACAAGATCATCAGCGTGAATACCCGGGCACCTTTCCGCCTGATGCAGGGCATTGGCCGCGCCATGGCCGCCGCAGGGCGCGGTTCCATTGTCAATGTCACCTCAGCGGCCGCCGAAGTGCATCGCGGCAATGGCGTGCCTTACGGTGCTTCCAAATGCGCGCTTGAATATCTGACGCGCGCCTTCGCGCTGGAACTTGGGCCGTCAGGCGTGCGCGTGAATAGCGCGCGGCCTGGCTTTGCAGAGGGCAGCGCCGGCAACCCCATGCCAGAAGGTTATGCTGAGGCCATTCGCAGCCGTTCGCTGATGGGCGCGCTTGGCACGCCGGCTGATTTTGCGGCAGGCGTGATGTTCCTCTGTTCCGATGATGCGCGCTTCATGACCGGTTCGGTGCTTGATTGCGGCGGCGGCGGGCATATCAATCGCCGCGCTGGTGCAGCCACCGCGGCGCGCGGCTGAAATTTAGTAGTGAAAAGGGAAGATATCATGATGGACCAAATCAAGGCGGAACTTGCGCCAACGGGCGTTTTGCGCGCCGGCATCAATATGGGGAATTTCTTGCTGGTGACGAGCCGTGCGGAAAATGGTGACCCCGCCGGGGTATCGCCGAGCATGGCGCGCGCCATTGCCGATACGCTTGGCGTACCGGTGCAATATGTGCCCTTCGCACGCCCTGGTGATCTTGCCGATGCGGTGGATAGCAATGTTTGGGATATCGGCCTGATTGGTGCCGAACCGCAGCGCGCGGAGAAAATCGCTTTCTCTGCCGCCTATGCCGAGATTGAGGCGACCTATATGGTGCCCCACGGTTCGCCCATCACCAAGATGGAAGACGTGGATCGCCCCGGCAATCGCATCGCCGTCACGGCGCGTGCGGCTTATGATCTGTGGCTGGAACGCAATATCCACCAGGCGAAGCTGATCCGCTCCGCGACGCTGGACGCCGCGTTTGAGCAATTCGCGGCCGAGAAGCTTGAAGTGCTGGCGGGGCTGCGGCCGAAGTTGCTCTCAGACATCGAGAAAATGCCTGGCGCGCGGATTCTGGATGGCAAATTCACTGCCGTGCAGCAGGCAATCGGTACGTCACGCCGCAATGGCGCGGCCGCCACCTTCCTTGCGGATTTGGTCGAAAAGGCGAAGGCGTCCGGCCTGGTCGCGCGCTTCATTGCCGAACATAAGGTGCGCGGGCTATCGGTGGCGCCACCGGCCTGATCGCCTTTGCTGATTGTAACGGCGCGGCGGGCGGAAATGCCTGCTGCGCCTTTTGTTAAAACATAGCTCCTCTCCGGCAGCCGTATTTTTTCTTGACCCATATCAACGCAGGTCTGCACGCGCGGTGATAGCCACTTGTCGCGGTGGCAGCGATCTATGGCTTGCCCCCAGCACCAATCAAAACACCATCACGGGTGCGTCACCCGAAAGATGCGCGGCAGCCGGAGAAACCGTAATGACTTTCACCAGTATTCTGACCCATCTTGACCCTGCCAAAGCCACCGAGGTGGAAGCAGTCACCATAACGCCACTTGCGCTTGCAGAAGCCTTTTCAGCCCATGTGACGGCGATGATTTTCCCGATGGATAGCGCGCTTACCGCGCCCACGCCGGCGGATGATGCCACAAGCTTGCTGGAAGACCGCGCCGCCGGGACATTCGCGGCAGCCGCACAACGTCGCGGTGTGGCGCATCAGACTAGGAAGCGCACCAGCTTTGCCTATGGCAATGGGGAAGCCTTCGCTGATCACCTGCGTGTCAGTGATCTGGCGGTGCTGACAGGGCTCGGCGCGCCGGGAATTGCTGCGCAAATTCTTCAGCAGGCAGCGATTTTTGAGTCAGGCCGGCCGGTTCTGCTTGTGCCCCAGGCGCGGCCTTTGGCCGGTTTGCCACAGCGCATTCTGGTGGCGTGGGATGCAAGCCCAGCCTCGGTCCGCGCCATCCATGGCGCGCTGCCGCTGATCCGCGGTGCAGCTGAGACCATCATCGCCACCATCACCGATGACAAGGAATTGCGCCCCGGCCAATCCGGGATCGAGCTTAGCCATCTGCTCGCCCGCCACGGTGCCAAGACGCGCTTTATGGCCTTGCAGCGCGGCAGTGGTGGCGTACTGGAACGACTTATGGCGGCGGCAGCCGATACGGAATCGGATATGCTGGTGATGGGTGCGGTCCGGCACTCACCGCTGCGCAATATGGTGCTTGGCAGCGCTACGGCGGATGTGCTTTCGGATGCGCTGATCCGGCCTATCCTGCTTGCCGCTTGAATGCGCCAAAGGGCGGGAAAGGGCAGCCCGTGGTTGCCCATGCCTCCCTGGCTGCGTATCTAGGGGTTTATGACCGCCTTGATCCGCCTTTTGCCGCTTTGCTTGGCCCTGGTTGCTCTGCCTGCTTTGGCGCAGCAACGCCCGGCAGCGCCTGCCCAGCAGCCCGGCCCCCGCCAGCTTGGCAGTTTCCGGGACTGGACTGCCGCGACCCACCAGGAAAACGGCCAAAAGATTTGCTACGCCTTCACCCGCGCCAGCAAGACCGAACCGGCGCGCCAGGGCGTGGTGCTGACCGTGACGCATCGTCCCGCCGGGCGCGATGCGGTGGCGCTTTCGGCGGGCTATGCCTATCCGCGTAATGCGGAAGTGACCATGGCAATCGGCCAAACCAATCTGCCCTTCTATACCGGCGGTAATTCCGCCTTTGCGCGCGATGGCGCCGCGGTGGTGGCGGCGATGCGCGGTGGCAGCCGCGCCGTGATGCGTGGGCCCGGGGCGGGCGGGCGCGGCAATGCCAATGACCAAATTAGCCTGGCTGGGTTTTCCGCAGCCTATGACGCGATTGCGCGTGAATGCCCGGTACGGCGATGAACGCCAGCCTGGATTTGAATGAAGCTGAACGCGCGCGGATCCTGGCGAAGGCGGCGGCCTTTGCCCCGCCGCCCGCGACCCTGCCTGATGGGCGGCGGGAATTGGTTGGGCTGTCGCGTGAGGAACTGACCGCCGAAATGCTGGCCATGGGCGAAAAGCCCTTTCGCGCCAAGCAGCTTTGGCATTGGCTTTATCATCAGGGTGAAACCGATTTCGCCCGTATGAATACCATCGCCAAGCCCATGCAGATGAAGCTTGCGGAACGCTTCGTGGTGGGCCGCCCGGAAGTGGCCACGCAACAGGATAGCGCGGATGGCACGCGCAAATGGCTGTTTCGTTTTCGTGATCAGCAGCAGGTGGAAACCGTCTATATCCCCTCAGCCGATGAGGATCGCGGCGCGGTCTGCATCTCAACCCAGGTTGGCTGCACGCTGTCCTGCCGCTTTTGCCACACCGGCACGCAGGCTTTGGTGCGCAATCTGGGCGCGGCGGAAATCGTCGGCCAATTCATCGCGGCGCGCGATTCTTATGGTGAATGGCCGAGCCCCAAGGACGGCACGCCGCGCCATCTTTCCAATATCGTCGTCATGGGCATGGGTGAGCCGCTCTATAATTATGAGAATGTCGCCAAGGCGCTGAAGATTGTGATGGATCATGAAGGCATTGGGCTTTCGCGCCGGCGCATCACGCTTTCCACATCTGGTGTTGTGCCGATGATGGATCGGTGTGGGGTGGAGCTGGGCGTAGGCTTGGCAGTTTCCTTGCATGCGGTCACGGATGAATTGCGTGATGAGATTGTGCCGCTCAATCGCAAATACCCAATCGCGGATCTACTGGCCGCCTGCCGGCGCTATCCCGGCGCTTCCAATGCGCGGCGCATCACGTTTGAATATGTCATGCTGCGCGGCGTGAATGACAGTGAGGCTGAGGCGCGGGAATTGGTACGCTTGATCAGCGGCATGCCCGCGAAGGTGAATTTGATTCCCTTCAACCCCTGGCCTGGCAGCCCGTACAAAACCAGCACATCGGAAGCCATTCATCGCTTTGCCGATATTCTGAATGATGCAGGCTATGCCAGCCCCATTCGCCGCCCGCGCGGGCGCGATATTCTGGCTGCTTGCGGGCAGTTGAAGACCGACAGCGAGAGAAAGCGGAAGGGCGAAACTTAGAGCATTTCCCGTTCACCTTCGTTCAAGGGAGACGCTCTAAAACCTTTGCCTGATCGCATTTCCCGAGCCGCCAAGTGATTCCACTTGGCTTGAAAATGCTCAATTTTCCAATTCGCTGTCCCAGTACAAATAATCCCGCCAGCTTTCATGCAAATAATTCGGCGGGAAGGACCGGCCATTTTCCTGCAATTCCCAGCTTGTCGGCTGGCGTGGCGCCTGGCGCGGGATCATCTGGCATTCGCGCGGCAGGCGACTGCCTTTCCGCAAATTGCATGGCCCGCAGGCGGTAACCACATTATCCCAGGAAGTGCGCCCGCCGCGCGAACGGGGGATCACATGGTCAAAGGTCAAATCCGGCGTGGGATAGCCGCCCCCGCAATATTGGCAGGCGAAGTGATCGCGCAAAAACACGTTGAAGCGCGTGAAGGCAGGGCGGCGTGCGGCGGGGATGAATTCCTTCAGCGCAATCACACTCGGCAGGCGCAGCGCCAGTGATGGGGAATGCACTTCCACATCATATTCATTGAGCACGGAAACACGGTCCAGAAAGACAGCCTTGATCGCGTCCTGCCAGGACCAAATGGACAGCGGAAAATAGGAAAGCGGACGGAAATCCGCATTCAGAACCAGCGCGGGATAGGCATGCGCCCCCGCGAAGTGACCGCCGTCTGGCAAGCCTCGCTCCTTCCAGCGAGGCGCCACATCATTCAGGGGCTCTGCCCGGCGGAAGGGCCCCAGATATAGTGGCGCCGCCGCGTAATGCGAAACTCATGACATGCGCCGGGCTGCGCCGCAAGCCATCCGGGGCAGGTTTCACCCACCTGTCATAGTCCCAAGGCTCTGCGCCAGAAGTGCGGTACCGGCGGCGAGCCCAGCATCATCCAGCCCATGGCCCAAATCAGGCCGCAGCAGCAATTCATGGGGCACGGCTTCGGCCTGCAACGCCCGCGCGGCCTGGCGGCTGGCCATGGCGGGCACAACCTCATCCGCTTCGCCATGCACCAGCAGCACGGGCGGGCGGGCGGTAACTTCGGCGGCGAAGCTTTCCGCGCCCAAAAGCGCGCCGGAATAGGCCAGGATACAGGCGGGGGCCGGCACCGCGCCGCGCAAACCCGCGAAAAGTGCGACCATGGCCCCTTGGCTGAAGCCCATAAGCGCCAAGCGGTCTCCGCCAAGGCCAAGTTCCGCAAGTTTCGCCTGGGTGAAGTCGCCAAGGATGCCGGCGGCTTGGCGGAGCCCAGCCTCCATCCGCGCCGGCGTGCGGTCCATAATATCGAACCATTGCCGGCCGAAGGGGGCGCCCTGGAAGGGGAAGGGCGCATGGGGCGCGATGAACAGGGTGCGGGGCAGGGCTTCCGCCCAGACCGGGGCCAGATCAATCAGGTCAAAGCCATCCGCACCCACGCCATGCAGCAGCAGGACCAGAGAATCGGGCTTGCCGCCTGAAGCGGGGCCGTATTGCGGACCTTCCAATGCTGCCATGTTGGAATCTCCCCTTGCTTGCGATGCGCTTCGCCCGCTACCCGGCGGAAGCCATGGATGCAACGCCTGAAATCACCCGCTTCGCGCCGAGCCCCACAGGATTCCTGCATCTGGGCCATGCCCGCGCCGCGCTTTTCGCTTGGCGCCGCGCGCGCGCAACGGGCGGGCGGTTTCTGCTCAGGATCGAGGATATAGATACCACGCGCTGCCGCCCGGAATATGAAGCCGCGCTATTGGAAGATTTGCGCTGGTTGGGCCTGGATTGGGATGAAGCCCCGCGCCGACAATCCGCGCATTTCGCTGAATATCGCGCGGTACTGGATGGGTTGGCGTCGCGGGGCATGACCTATCCCTGCTTTTGCACCCGCGCCGATATCGCGCGCGAAGTGGCCGCCGCCGATGCCGCGCCGCAAGGCCCGGATGGGCCGCTTTATCCCGGGCTTTGCCGCGCTTTGCCAGAAGCTGAGGCCGCGGGCCGCATTGCCGCCGGGCAGCCTTATGCGCTGAGGTTCAATGTGGCGCGCGCTTGTGAGGCCGTGGCCGGACCCTTGCAAGCGCATGAGGAAAATGAGGGCTGGCACACATGCCGGCCAGAGGTCTTTGGCGATGTGGTCCTGGGGCGGAAGGATGTGCCGGCATCCTATCATCTCTGCGTCACGCATGATGATGCGCTGCAAGGTGTGACTTTGGTGACGCGCGGTGATGATCTGAAGCCGGCCACCGATTTGCATCGGCTGATCCAAGCGCTGATGGGCTGGCCCGCGCCGCGCTATGCGCATCATACGCTGATGCGTGATGCGACAGGGCGAAGGCTTGCGAAACGCGATGGTGCGGAAAGCCTGCGGGCGTTGCGGGAGAAGGGTTTTTCAGCCGCGCAGGTTTTGGCCATGGTGGAGGCTGGTTAAGGCTGGACCTTCAGCGGGAAACAGCGGAACATCCACTCAATCAAAGGGGAAACGCTCATGAAGATTGATCATGTTTCGCTGACCATTTTCACCTGGGATAACATCCCGCGCACCAGCTACCATGTCGGGTCTTTCACGCAGCCCTTGAGCAATCTAGGTTTGCTCCGCATCCGTACCGATGCCGGGCATGAAGGCCATGCGTTTTTGGGCACGGCGTCCAATCCGGCTTCGATGGATGGGCCGCAATTGATGCGCTGGATCAAGCCGCTGCTGATGGGCGCCAATCCGCTGGAACGCGAAAGGCTGCATGGGCGGATGCTGAAGCTGTCGCGCAATGTATCCTATCGCTGCATCGGCGCGGCCGATGTCGCGCTCTGGGATTTGGCGGGCAAGATCGCGGGGCTGCCGGTGCATGCGCTGATGGGCACGCAGCGCACATCCATCGGCACCTATGCGAGTTCGCAACTTCTGCCCGATACCGCGGCCTATGTGGAACAGGCGCTGTTCTATAAGGAAAATGGCTGGTGCGCTTACAAGATACACCCGCCGACCGTACCGGAAACCGATATCAAAGTATGTGAGGCGGTGCGTAAGGCAGTGGGTGATGATTACCCCATCATGCTGGATAGTACCTGGAGCTATGATTATTACGGCGCCTTGAAGGTTGGCCTTGCGATCCAGGAAATGGGCTATAAATGGTATGAAGACCCGCTGGCAGATGAGGATATTCTTTCTTACGTGAAGCTACGCCAGAAGCTGAATATCCCGATCATGGCGACGGAATACCCGGCGGGCGGGCTGGATACCTACCCAATTTGGGTGACGCAGCAGGCAACGGATTATTTGCGCGGCGATATCCCGAATAAGGGCGGGCTGACGACCATGCTGAAAACCGCGCATTTGGCGGAAGCCTTTCGCATGAATTACGAAATCCATCACAGCGGCAATTCGCTGAATAATCTGGCCAATCTGCATTTAGCGCTAGCGATTCCAAACACCACTTGGTTTGAAGTGCTGCTGCCCGATGGCGCGCATCGCTATGGCCTGGCCGAGGAATTCCACCCGGACAAGAACGGCATGCTGCATGCGCCAACCGGGCCGGGCCTGGGCGCGAAGATTGATTTCGATCTGATCAAGCGCAAGACGGAAGGCGTGTTGGAATAGCCCCTAACTACCCCGGCTCCCCCATCGCCGGCGT
>CAMCEP010000123.1 GCA_945873675.1 Asaia bogorensis | reverse complement strand
CGAAGCCGGGCGCGATTTTCGTGGCAGTTTCCGGCCCTATCTGACGCTGTTTTCGCGCCCCGCCGGGCAACGCCTGATGGTCGCTGCCTTCATTGATGGCGCGGCGCTGTTTGGTGGTGCCTTTCCACTCACGGGGTCACTGTTGATTGAGCGTTTCGGCTATTCGCCAGCCATGGCGGGGCTGGTGGTGGCGGGATTTGGGCTTGGCGCATTCACCTATACGCGGCTTGCGAAAAGCCTGGTGGCGCGCTTTGGCGAAAAACGCTTGCTGACCTTGGGCGGCCTGATGCTGGCCGCCGGGCTGGTGGGGACCGCCTTCGCCCCGAATGGCCTTGCGGTGGCGGCGATGCAATTCTGGCTCGGCCTTGCCTTCTATATGCTGCATGGCGTCTTGCAGGCGCGCGCGACTGAGGCGCTGCCCGAAGCGCGCGGTACGGCGGTGGCGGCCTTCGCCATGGCGCTGTTTTTCGGCCAGAGCATCGGCGCCTTGGTGTTCGGCACCATTCTGCATATGTCGGGCTATGCGGCGGTATTTGTTGTCGCAGCCATCGCAACCCTTGGCCTGATGGTCTGGAGCCGACGGCTACTCAGCGCCTGAAATTCACCCGAAGAAAAGCTGCCAAAGCAAGGGCAGCAAAAGCGCAGTCGCCAGCGCATTCAGCCCCATCGCCAAACCGCTGAAGGCGCCTGCCACTTCATTCACCGAAATCGCCCGCGCCGTGCCAATGCCATGCGCTGCCGTCCCAATCGCAAGCCCCCGCGCGCGCCAATCCGTCACACCCAGCAGCGTGAGCAAGGCGGGCCCAAGTGCCGCCCCCACAATGCCGCTGCAAATAACAATGGCGGCGGTGAGTGAGGGCAAGCCGCCAATGCGTTCAGCGATGCCCATCGCCACCGGCGTGGTAACGGAACGCGGCGCGAGTGAGGCCGTGACCTCGGGCGCTGCCGAAAACGCGAGGGCGAGCGCAACACCAGCAGCAGCGGCGAAAACACCGCCCACAATCACGGACGCAATGGCGGCAGGGGCAGAACGCTTCACCTGCCGCCATTGGCGGGCCAGCGGCACGGCCAGCGCCACCGTCGCCGGCCCCAGCAGAAAATGGACGAATTGCGCCCCTTCAAAATAGGCGCGGTAGTCAACGCGCGCCAGCAACAAGCCGCCCGCCAGCAGCGCCACCGCGAAAAGTACTGGATTGGCCATGGGGTGAAACCCCGCCATCCGCGCCAGCCTTTGTGCGGCCAGCCAAGCAAGCAGAGTAGCGGTCAGCGCGGCGAGAGGTTCGCGCGCCAGATAGACCCAGATCTCGGCCAGGTTGGTCATGGGTCGAGCCGCTTGAGCAACGCCTGCGCCAGCAATCCGGTGACACCAATCGCAGCCAAAGTGCCGGCCAGGATCGCGAGTGAGAGCGGCGCCCAATCCTTCGCCAGTACCGGCAAGTAAAGCACCACGCCAACGCCAGCCGGCACGAACAACAGGCCAAGATTGGCCAAAAGCCCATCGGCGCTTTGAGCAAGGTCACGCGGCGCTTCCCCGCCACGCAGCAGCAGTGCGATAAACAGCAAGGCCATGCCGATAACGGGGCCGGGGACAGGCAGGGAAAGCCAGCGCGCCAAGGCTTCCCCGATCAATTGGCAGCAGAGCAGTGTGGCAAGGCCAGCGATCATGGGCGGTGACTTTCGCACGAAAAAAGGGGCAGCCTGAGACTGCCCCCTTCGTTTAGCACGCTTCACAAAGGCGTGCGGATTTCAGCGCAAATCCACCGTCGTCAGATCCTGGAACCAGGATTGGGCCGAGGTGAAGCCCGTCACGCGCCGGCTCATGGCGCGGGGGTTAAGATCATGCACAATCCAAAGCCAGGGGGGATTATCCACCAGCCGCGCATGCGCCGTGGCAAGCAGTTGGTTGATCTTCGCCGGGTCGCGTTCACGTTCCAATTCAGCGAAGGCGGCATCGAATTGGTCATCCTTCCAATGGCCGTTATTCGAACCGCGCGGTGCAAAGTTGGAAGACAGGAACCAGCGCGCAAAGGCCGAGGCATCGGATGAATAAAGGCTGATATTCACCGCATCCGCGCCAAGCCAGGCCGGCTGATCCGGCGGGAAGCGCAGCGCCCCCAGCAAGGTGTTCCATTCCACCACGTCAAAATTCACCCGTACGCCGCAATTCTGCTGGAGCGATTGCTGGAGGAATTCATTCATCGGCAGCGGCAGCATCTGGCCCGAGCCAGAATTGGAAATGCCAACCTTGAGCGTGAGCGGACGCTGCGCGTTATAGCCCGCTTCCGCCAGCAAGGCGCGGCCCCGGGCGGGGTCCAGCCGATAGCGATTGGCCGGGTTGCCAAAGGTGGGATCATTCGCCTTGACGAAGCCCACAGAAGGTTCCGCCGTGCCATTCAGCAATTGCACCATGCCATCGCGGTCAATGCAGTAATTCAGTGCCTGACGCACGCGCACATCAGCCACCGGGCTGCTCGCACGACCCGTGGCAAAAACCCAGGGCCAAACATGCGGGTAGGAGTTCGTCACGATATTGAAGCCCGCCTGACGGAGCGAACCTATGGCATCGGGTGGCGGCACCTCAATCCAATCCACCTGGCCTGAGCGCAGCGCGGCTAGCCGCGTATTGGCTTCCGGCATGGGCAGCAGGATCACGCGATCAAGCTTCGCGCGGCGCGATGCGTCCCAGTAATTGTCGTTGCGCGAAAGCTCCGCCGATTGACGGGGCACGAAGCGGGTAAGCCGGAAGGGGCCGGTGCCGGCCGGCGGCAAAGCCGCAACCCGCGCCCAATCACGCCCAGCCTGTTCAAAGGAATTGGGGGAGGTGATCAGCACATAGACGGACAGGAAGGGCCAGTAGGAAACGGGGCGCGTGGTTGTGGTCTCGAACGTGAAGTCGTCCACCTTACGATAGGATTCCAGCACCGGGATGCGCCCGCGCGTGATCGCGCTGCCTGTTGCATCGAATTGCGGGCTGTCATTCTTGAAGAAGCGGTCGAAATTCCACAGCACGGCGTCCGCATTGAAGGGCGTACCATCATGGAAGGTGACGCCACGGCGCAAATGAAAGCGCCAGATGCGCGGGTCATTGGCATCCTGTTCCCAGCGTTCCGCCAAGCCGGCCTTGATCCCGGCCGGCTGATCAGCGCGCGACAAATCCCAAAGCACGAGGGATTCGAAGACCGGATAGCCAAGGAAGCGCATGCCCTCAAACCCGTTATTCGGCATGCCGGTTGTGGTTGGCACATCGGTCGCAGTCATGGCGATGCGCAAGGTTTTGGGCTGCTGCTGAGCTTCAGCGCCAGCAACGCCCATGGCCATCAGGGCAGCGGTCAGCGCCGCGCCCCAAAGGCGGTTCTTCCAGTTCATGTTGTGTCTCCCGTCCATGGCAGCGCGGGGGCGCTACCCTGGGTGGAAGCCTAGCAAGCTTTGGGCCGGGGCCAAGCCCTGCTTATTCAGGTTTGATGTTCTGGCTGCGGATAAGATCGCCCCACATGACCAATTCTTCGGCAAGGGTGCGCGCCAAAACCTCAGGTCCGCCGGTTTGCAACACCACGCCCTGTTCGCCCATGCGCGCGATCAGGTCACGGTCCTGTGTTGCCGCCGCGAGCGCCTGGGCTGCGCGCGCCACGATGGGCGCGGGCAGGCCGGCCGGGCCGAATAGCCCCTGCCAGAAAACGCCATCAAAGCCGGGCAGCGCATCCGCCACCGGGGGTAAATCTGGCAGCAGCGCAACCCTTTCTTTGGAGGAGATGGCGAGTGCACGCGTCGCCCCTTCCCGCACCGCAGGCAGAGCTTCCTGCACCGCGCTGAACATGGCCTGCACGCGATTCTGCCGGAGATCAATCAAGGCCGCGGCACCACCGCGATAGGGCACATGCACCACATCAATCCCGGCGCGCGCACGGAACAATTCAAGACAAAGGTGGTTCACCGCCCCGGTGCCCGACGAACTGAAATTCACGCGGCCAGGATTGGCCTTGGCATAGGCAATCAGCTCCGCCGTGCTGCGCACGGGCAATGATGGATGCACATGCAGGATGAAGGCCGTGCGAAACGCCATGCCAATCGGCGTGAGTGCCGCCACCGGATCGCGCGGTTGCAAATTGGGCTGAAGTGCGGGGTTGATGGCAAGGGTCGAGGTACCCATCAGCAGCGTATAGCCATCTGGCCGCGCCTGAGCGGCAGCGTTATTGGCAACCGCTGTCGCGGCACCTGGGCGATTATCCACCACCAATGTCTGGCCCAATTCGCGGCTCATGCGGTCCGCAATGCCGCGCGCGGCAAAATCTGTGACGCCGCCCGGCGGATAGCCGAGCAGCACGGCAACGCTGCGATTGGGCCAGGTTTCCTGGGCGCTGAGCCCAGCCGGCAGGGCCGGCGCGGCCAGGGTTGCGGCAAGCAGGGCGCGTCTTTTCATTGGGTTCCTCCCGATCAAGGCGCAGCCTGCTTCAGCCGATATCTTGGATCAAGTCCCAGCGAAAATTGAAACACTTGGCCCGGCGATGCTTCAGGTTTCCAACCCCGCGGCACGGCGTTCACGCGCGGCAATAAGTTCAAAGCCGATCGAACGAAAGGGCTCCGGTGCCACCCAATTGGCCAGCCCCCAAGTGGCGCGCACCTCATGCTGCGTGCATTGGCCGAGTGCCAATTCCGCAAGACGTTTGCCAAGAATACTGCCCTTCACAATGCCAGAACCATTGCAGCCAGCTGAGGTGTAGAGCCCTTCTTCCACCTGGCCCCACCATGGCGCACCATTCATGGTAAGCGCCGTGGTACCGCCCCAGACCTGATCCAAACCGATATGGGTAAGCCCTGGATAGCGCCGATGAAAGCAGGAAAGCAGGGTTTCCCGCACGCGCGGCGCGGGTACTGGCCGTTCATGCGCATACATGGACCGCACCATAAGCCGGTCCGGCCCAACGCGCCGCACGGTGGTTCCCAAACGATGCGAAGGCAGCAAGCCCCAAACAGGCAGGCTGCCAAGATGCAGCGCATCCTTTGCGCTCAAGGGCTCAGAAAGGGCCGCATAGGTGTAGATGGTCACCAGCCGGTCACGCAGGCGGCCAAAATGCCGGATGGCGGCATTGGTCGCCATAATGACGGATGGCGCAGTGATGCGCGCGGAAGGGGTTTCCAGGTACCAATTGCCCCGACGCTGCATCGAAAGCAGCGGCGTATTTTCATGCAGCGCCACATTGGCGGGCAAGGTGTCAGCCAGGCCTCGGATCAGCGCCGCAGGGTCAAGCAAATAACCTTCTTCAGTGTATAGCGCGCATTGGTAATAGCTTGTGCCGATGCGTTCTTGCAGCGTGCTGCGATCCCATAGCTGATGTGGCAAACCGGCTGCCTTCACCGCTGCTTCCAAAGCCCGGACCTGCTTCGCCCCAAGATCGGTGGCGGCCGCCTTGATGCGGCCGGAAAGTTGCAGGCGACAATCAATTCCATGCTGTCTGATCGGCGCCATTAGCCAAGCCCAGCCTTCTTCGGTGAAGCGGTTCAGCGCCTCAGCATGCGTAAGGTCGGCGGCGTTGGGGCCGGCAGGCAGGTCGCGCGGGCTGGCAAATCCTGAATTGCGACCGGAGGAGCCTTCACCAACCTCTGTCGCTTCGATCACAATGATCCGCGCCTGAGGCGTGAGCTCAGCCAGGCGGCGCGCAGCAGCAAGCCCGGTATAGCCGGCACCGATAATAACGTGATCCGCGGTGATATCGCCCTCTGCCCGGGCGCAGGCTGTGCGCGGCGGCAGCAGGGCATTGAACCCGCAAAGGTCAGCATAAAGCGGGAAACTGGGGCGATTCATGATGATCTGTCTATGGAACCTGACATCAATGCGCAATCAGGTCGCTGTCTGGCGCGCGCTACCTCGGATTGGGGTGAAGGTTGCAGGTGAGCCCCCGAACTCCCCAAGGACTCCGATCCTTCACACGGCTGTCATTTACCTGTCACACAGCATTGCTAGGCCCGCCTCATGAAAACCGGGGCTTCCATGCTGGAAATCGAACGACTGACGCGGCGCTTTGGCAGCAAAACGGCGGTTGATGGCGTCAGCCTGTCTATCCCAGCCGGGCAGATGGTGGGCGTGATCGGGCGTTCAGGCGCGGGTAAATCCACGCTGCTCCGCATGATCAATCGCCTGACGGAGCCCAGCGAAGGGCGCATCATCTTCGATGGCCAGGATGTGACGCAACTGAAGGGCCGGGCGTTACGCGATTGGCGCATGCGGTCCGCCATGATCTTCCAGCAATTCAACCTGGTGCAAAGGCTTGATGTGCTGACCAATGTGCTGGTTGGCAGGCTCAATCAGCGCCCCATGCTGTCTTCCATGTTCAAGATGTTCACCGCCGAAGAACGCGCCATGGCGCTGACCGCGCTTGATCGGTTTGACCTGGCCGAGGCCGCACTACAACGCGCGGACACACTTTCTGGCGGGCAGCAGCAGCGGGTCGCGATTGCGCGCGCGCTGATGCAGAATCCGCGCCTGATCCTGGCCGATGAGCCGATTGCCTCGCTCGACCCGCGCAATTCGAAAATTGTGATGGATGCGCTGCGCGATGTTAACCGCGATGGCCTGACCGTGCTGGTCAATCTGCATGACCTGACCACGGCACGCAATTATTGCGACCGCATTGTTGCGCTGAATGCCGGGCGTGTGGTGTTTGATGGCCCGCCCGCGGAGCTCACCGCCGCCCGCATCCGCGAGGTTTATGGCGTGACCGAGGAAGAATTCGCCGAAGAAGCCGCGCTGGCTGTCGGCGCCACGCCGCATCAGCTCGCGGTGGCTTGAACACTATCCCCCCAAAAGGAGATTGCGACATGATCACCCGTCGTTCGCTGGCCACGCTTGCCGCTGGCGCTGCCCTGTTGCCAAGCCTTGCCCAGGCGCAAGCTTGGACCCCACGCCGCACTGAGACCTTCACCGAAGGCTTCCCCGCGCCGGGCCGCCGCCCCTGGGCCGAACAAGTGCCGCAGCTGCGCGTTGGCTTGCTGGGTGGGGAAAATGAAGCCGACCGCCTGGGTCGCTTCGGTGCCTATCGCGAATTGCTGGAACGCACCTTTGGTGTGCCGGTGCGGCTGTTCCCGGCTTCTGACTATGCCGGCGTGCTGCAAGCCTTTAGCGCGAAGCAGATTGAAATCGCAGGTCTTGGCGCTTCCGCCTATGCCGGCGCTTGGCTTGATACCAATGGCGGGGTGGAACCGCTTTTCGTCGCGGAAGAAGCGGATGGTTCCATCCATTATCTTTCTGTGATGGTGGTGCGCGCCGATAGCGGCATCACGAATATTGAACAGATGCGTGGCAAGGCACTGGCCTGGGCCGATCCGAACTCAGCTTCCGGCTACCTTATTCCGCGCTTTTCGCTCCGCCGCGCCGGCATTGGCGTTGAAGCCGGCCAGTATTTCGCTCGTACTGGCTTTGGTGGCGGGCATGAACAGGCGGTGGTTGCCGTGCTGCAACGCCAGTATGATGCTGCCGTCACCTGGACCTCTGGCCAGGGTGATGAGGCGCAGGGCTTCAGCCGCGGCAATCTGGCTGCCATGGTGCAAAAGGGCCTGCTGAATATGCGCGATTTGCGCATTATCTGGCGGTCTGAACCCATCCTGAACGGCCCGATGGGTACGCGTACCGATCTTCCTGCGGCCTTCCGGGAAGACATCAAGCGCTTCCATTTGGCGCTGCCCAAGACGCATCCCGATATCTACAAGCAGATCGAACGCGGCGGCGGCACTGGCTATCGTGAAGTACGCCATCAGGATTTCGAACTTTTTGTCGAACTCCGCCGTGAGGAAGCCGCGGCGCGTCGTCGCCGTTCCTGAGCATGCAAGAAGCCTATGCCACCAGCCTTCCCGCGGTAATACGCGGGGAGGAAGCCTTTCAGGCGGCGCGCCGCCAAAAGCGCAATGCCGCGCTTTTGGGCGCGGCGGTGGTATTGGTGTGCCTG
>CAMCEP010000122.1 GCA_945873675.1 Asaia bogorensis | reverse complement strand
GTGATTTTCGCTTCCAGCAATCATGTGATTGGGTTCTATCCAGCTGAAGAACCTGTAGGCCCGGATGTGCCGCCGCGCCCAAGCGGCTTCTACGGGGCGAGCAAAGCCTATGGAGAGGCGCTGGCGCGCCTGCATGCGGATAAATTCGGCATGGAGGTTGCGTGCCTTCGCATCGGCGCCTTTCGCGCGCGACCTGGCAATGCGCGGGAATTGGGCGCCTGGATCAGCCATGGGGATATGGCAGCGCTTGCGCGTGCTTGCGTTTTGGCGCCCAGCTTTCATTTCTTGGTGCTCTACGGCGTGTCAGCCAATAGCCGCGCCAAATGGGGCGGGGATGGCGCGGCGCGCGCCCATATCGGCTTCACGCCGCGCGACAATGCCGAAGATTGGGCTGCCGAATTGGAAGGTAAGACCGCCCCAGCCGGCAGCCCTGCCGCGCGCTTTCACGGCGGCAGTGTTTGCGAGATTGGCTTTCAGGGCGATCCGGATCGGATCGTCTGAACTTCAGCTTGGCCGCGTGAAAGCCTGCCGTGCGAGCAGCTTCCAGCCATCAGGCTGCTTCTTCCACACCTGCAAAATGCCGATATTGACCGGGTTCACGCGCCCATTGCTTTCGGATTCGCCCCGCAGCACATGGCGCACAATGGCGTCATCGCCGACCACATCAATCGTCTGATCCGAAATATTCATGGACCGGAAGATAGAGGTCCTGTTCGCCAGCGGGTCAATGAATTGCTGGCGGTTTTCGATCCGCCCGGCTGAATGGCCGTAGCTGAGCCTTTCATGTGTCACGGCCATCATCCCGGCCCTGTCCCCGGCCAGCATGGCCTTGGTCAGTGCCTCCACCGCCGCGGCGACGGCAGCGGCATCACTGCCCTGGGCCTGGGCGATTGAGGGGGTAAGATGGGCGAGCGTCAGGGCCGCGGCCCCCGCCAGCGCCAAATGGCGGCGGTTCATGGACATATGCTTTCCTCCCGCTGCGTTGATCGCAGACATGCAAGTCTGAGCCCGGGAAATCCCCAAGCGCAAGGCATATCTCGACCCCAAAACCCCTCTCCGGCCTTGCAATTTAGCAAAACGCCCCCTTTTGGAGGGTCCAGCCTGGGTGGACACCCGGGCGCAGCGCCTGTAGTGCGGCGCACAATCTAGTCCTTTGGGGGTATCCCTTATGAAAGTGGCCGTTCTGAAAGAACGCCGGGCCGGCGAGACGCGGGTTGCCGCGACGCCGGAGACCGTGAAGAAGTTGATTGGCATGGGCTGCACCCTGGCTGTCGAAGCCGGCGCGGGCCTGGCCTCTGGCATTACTGATGCGGCCTTCACGGAAGCGGGTGCCAGCCTGGCTGCCGATGCCGCCGGGGCGCTAGCGGGCGCCAATATCGTGCTGAAGGTGCGCGCGCCGCTTGCTGCCGGTGAAGGTGCTGTGGATGAGCTGGCGCTGATCCCGCGCGGGGCGCTGCTGATTGCGACGCTTGCCGCCGATGCTGACGCCGCTGGGCGCTATGCGGCTGGCGGCATTGACGCCTGCGCCATGGAATTGCTGCCGCGCATCACCCGCGCGCAATCCATGGATGTGCTGTCTTCCCAGGCGAACCTGGCCGGCTACCGCGCTGTGGTTGAAGCCTCGACCGCCTATGACAAGGGCTTCCCCATGATGATGACAGCCGCCGGCACCGTGCCCGCGGCCAATGCCTTCATCATGGGTGCGGGTGTTGCGGGCTTGCAGGCCATCGCCACCGCACGGCGCCTGGGTGGCAGGGTTTCGGCGACCGATGTGCGCCCCGCCGCCAAGGAAGAAATCAAATCCCTCGGTGCCAGCTTCGTGGGTTACGAGGATGAGGAAAGCAAGGCCGCGCAAACCGCGGGCGGCTATGCCAAGCAGCTTTCCGCCGCTTTCTACGCCAAGCAGGCGGAAGTGGTGGCAGCGCATATCGCCAAGCAGGATGTCGTGGTTTGCACCGCTTTGGTGCAAGGCCGCCGCGCGCCCATTCTGGTAACGGCCGAGATGGTCGCTGCCATGAAGCCGGGTGCGGTGATTGTGGATATCGCATCTGACGCTGGCGGCAATTGCGCGCTGACCAAGCCGGGTGAGCTTTTCGTCACGGAAAATGGCGTGAAGATCCTGGGCTATACCAATTGGCCCGGGCGCATTCCGGCGGCGGCTTCCGCGCTTTATGCGCGCAATCTGCTGACCTTCCTGACGACCTTCTGGGATAAGGACGCCAAGGCGCCGAAACTCCCCGAAGATGATGACATTGTGAAGGGTGTTGCGCTCACGCGCGGCGGCGCCGTGGTGCACCCGCAAATGAAGCCGGCCCAGGCAGGCTAAGGAGAATTCGGATGAACGCGACCGAACTCGCCAATCAGGCGGCCAGCACGGCGCAGCGCGCGCTGGAATTGGCTGAACAGGCCCGCCGGGCGGCGGAAGCTGTGGCCCCAGTGGCCGCAGCGGCTGAGCCGTTTCTGTATTTGCTGACGATCTTCTTGCTCGCCTGCTTTGTGGGCTATCACGTGGTGTGGAATGTGACGCCCGCGCTGCATTCGCCGCTGATGGGCGTGACCAATGCCATTTCATCAGTGATTGTGGTGGGGGCTATCCTTGCCGCTGGAACTGCAGAAGGCACAGCGGCAAAGATTTTCGGCTTCATCGGCGTAACCCTGGCGGCCGTGAATATTTTTGGCGGCTTTATGGTGACGCGCCGAATGCTCGCAATGTTCAAGAAGAAGGGGAGCTGACGCCATGGCGACCACTCTTCTGACCCTGGCTTATCTTGTTGCATCAGTGCTGTTCATCCTGGCGCTGCGCGGGCTGAGCCATCCGGAAACCAGCCGCCAGGGCAATATGCTTGGCATGATCGGCATGGCGGTGGCGATTGCGGCCACCCTGCTGAAGCCAGGCATGAGCATTGGCGGCATTGGGCTGGTGATTGCGGGCTTGGCCATTGGCGGCGCCATCGGCACCATTGTTGCCCAACGCATTCAAATGACGTCGCTCCCGCAGCTTGTCGCAGCCTTCCATTCGCTGGTGGGTCTGGCGGCGGTATTCGTGGCGGCGGCGGCGTTTTACGCGCCAGAGAGCTTCGGCATTGGCGTGCGCGGCAATATCAAGGGCGCGTCACTGGTTGAAATGTCACTCGGCCTTGCGATTGGTGCCATTACCTTCTCGGGTTCTGTGATTGCCTTCGCGAAGCTGGATGGCCGCATGTCTGGCGCGCCCATCATGTTCAAGGGTCAGCATATGCTGAACCTGGGGCTTGGCATTTTGCTGGCGCTGCTGGTGGTGCTGTTCGTGATCACGGGCAGTGATGTGCTGTTCTGGATGATTGCGATCCTGTCCTTGGTGCTGGGCTTCCTGCTGATCATTCCGATTGGTGGCGCTGATATGCCGGTCGTGGTTTCCATGCTGAACAGCTATTCCGGCTGGGCGGCGGCGGGCATTGGCTTCACCATCGGCAATCTGCTGCTGATTGTGACCGGCGCGCTGGTGGGCGCTTCGGGTGCCATTCTGTCCTACATCATGTGTAAGGGCATGAACCGCAGCATCATCAATGTGCTTTTGGGTGGCTTCGGTTCCGAAGGTGGTGCCGTGGCCGCTGGTGGCGCTGCAGCAGACCGTCCGCCCGTCAAGGCCGGCAGCCCGGAAGACGCGGCCTATATGATGAAGAATGCGCAGAAGATCATCGTGGTGCCTGGCTATGGCATGGCGGTGGCGCAGGCGCAGCAGGTGCTGCGTGAAATGGCTGATCTGCTCAAGAAGGAAGGCGCAGAAATCAAATACGCCATCCATCCTGTGGCAGGCCGTATGCCCGGCCACATGAACGTGCTGCTGGCCGAAGCCAACGTGCCTTATGATGAGGTGTTTGAGCTTGAGGAGATCAATGCCGAATTCGCCGATGCCGATGTGGCCTTTGTGATCGGGGCGAATGACGTGACCAACCCGGCGGCCAAGACCGACAAATCATCCGCGATTTACGGCATGCCCATTCTGGATGTGGAACGCGCGAAGACCGTATTCTTCATCAAGCGCGGCATGGCGAGCGGTTACGCGGGGGTGGATAATGAGCTGTTCTTCCGCCCGAATACCATGATGCTGTTCGGCGATGCGAAGAAGGTCACGCAGGAAATTGTGCAGGCCTTGCAGCGCTGAGAGGCGTGTGATCCTGATGAACCCGGCTGGTGAAAATCAGCCGGGTTTTTTTATGGAGCATTTTCAAGCCAAGCGGCATCGCTTGGCGACTCGGAAAATGCGACCAAACCACGGAGCATTTTCAAGCCAAGCGGCATCGCTTGGCGGCTAGGAAAATGCGACCAAAGCTATTCTTCCCAGGGCGCTTTCACATCATCACGCGGCGGGCGGCCGCGCTTCATGCGGCCACGCGACAATTCCGTGACCACGCCATGCAGGGTGCGGAGTTCCTGTTCCGTCACTTCGCCACGCTGGAACCAATGGCGCAGATTGCGCACCATGCCTGGGCGCTTTTCCTGATTGTCGAGGAAGCCAGAGGCATCCAATTCCGCAATCAGCCGGCCCAAGAAAATATCCAATTCGCCCTTGGTCGCGACATGGGTTTCATTGGTCATCAAATAGCGCGGCGGCGTAGCTTCAGCCGCCATCCACCATTCATAGGCGAGGATCATCACCGCCTGCGCCAGGTTGAGCGAATTATGTTCAGGGTTCAGCGGATAACGCACCAGCGTATCGGCGCGCGCCAGATCCTCGGCTTCCAGCCCAGCGCGTTCGGGGCCGAATAGCACCGCAACGCGCTGGCCCTTGCCGTTGATGGCGCGCAAATCCTCAGCCGCCGCGCGAGCATCCCGGACGGGGATGACCACATGGCGCGGGCGCGGGCAGGTGGCAAAAACGCGATGACAATCGGCCAGGGCAGCATCGAGCGTATCGAAGACCTGCGCCGCATGGATGATGGGATCAGCCCCAGAAGCGGCAGGCAAAGCATCCGGCTGGGGCCAGCCATCGCGTGGCGCGACAATGCGCAAATGAAACAGGCCACCATTGGCCATGGCGCGGGCGGTGCTGCCGATATTGCGCGCCATTTGCGGGCGCACCAGCACGATGATCGGGCTTTCACCCGGGGGCGGCGTGAGCGGCGCCCCCCCTTCCCCGCGCCCGCCTGTCATCGCGCCAGGAAGGCCCGCAATTGGGTGATTTCGGCTTCCTGGGCGGCAATGATGGATTCCGCGAGGCGCTTCATTTCGGGGTCCTTGCCGTGGCGGAGCACCACGCGCGCCATATCTATCGCGCCTTGGTGATGCGGGATCATGCCGGCGGCGAAATCCCGATCCGCATCGCCGGTGAAGCGGATATTCATGTCGCGGTGCATACGGTCATTGGCTGCGCGGAATTCGCGTGTGGCGGCGGGTTCATTGGCGCTGGCGCGCGCGCCGTGCCCCTGGTGACCCTGCTGCGCCAGGGCAGGCAGGGCAAGGGCGGCGATGGCAAGGCAAAGGGCGATGCGCTTCATGCTTAAGGCTCCCGGTTTTGGTTTCAACCAGGGAAGGTTGCGGCTTGCCATAAGGGGAAGGTCAAGCGCGTTTCCAGGTGGTGCCACCGGCACCATCTTCCAAAATGATGCCCTGCGCCTTCAATTCATCGCGAATGCGATCTGCTTCCGCCCAGTTCTTCGCCTTGCGCGCGGCAAGGCGTGCGGCGATGGCGGTTTCAATCGCGGCGGCGTCATCGCCACCACCTTGCAGCCACAGCGCAGGATCAGTCTGCACCAGGCCAAGCACGGAGGCCGCTTCCCGGAAGGCGGCGATCACCGCGCCAATCTCCGGCGCTTCCCGCAGGCCCATGCGTTCCAGCACGACATTAGGCGAACCACCCACCGTCAACGCATTGGCAAGGGTGCGAAGATCCCGCAGCCGCGCCAGTGCCAGCGGCGTGTTCAAATCATCATGCAGCGGTTCCAAGGCCCAATCCGCCATGCGCGCGGCTTCATCATCCGCATCGGTAGCAGCCGCCCGCGCCAGCATGGCGTAATGATCATCCAGCTCCGCCTTGGCTTCATCCAAGCCGGCTTCCGTGAAATCCAGCGATTGGCGATAATGGGTGCGCAGCAGCAGCAGCCGAAACGCCTCCCCCGCCCAGGCGCCTTTCTGCAAGATATCGCGCACGGTGAGGAAATTGCCGAGCGATTTCGACATCTTCTCCCCATCCACCAGCAGCATGCCGTTATGCATCCAAAAGCGCGCAAAGGCAGCGCCGGGGAAAGCGCAGACCGATTGCGCGACTTCGTTCTCATGATGTGGGAAAATCAGATCATGCCCGCCGCCATGAATGTCGAAGCTCTCGCCCAAATGCTTCCAGGACATGGCAGAGCATTCAATATGCCAGCCAGGCCGGCCGCGACCCCAGGGGCTGTCCCAGCCCGGTGTCTCCGCATCGCTCGGCTTCCACAGCACGAAATCGCCGGCATCGCGCTTATAGGGCGCCACATCCACCCGCGCGCCAGCCAGCAATTCATCCGGTGATCGGCCGGACAGCTTGCCGTAATTGGCAAAGGACGGGACCGAGAACAACACATGCCCATCCGCCGCATAGGCATGGCCATTGGCGATCAGCCGTTCGATCAGCGTAATCATTTCTGCGATATGGCCGGTGGCGCGCGGTTCCACATCCGGCGGCAGCGCGCCAAGGGCTGCCATATCGGCGTGGAAATCGGCAGTCGTGCGCGCAGTGATGGTGCCAATCGGCTCGCCACTTTCGCGCGCGCGCGCATTGATCTTGTCATCCACATCCGTGATGTTGCGCGCATAAGTCACGCGCGGATACATCCGGCGCAGCAACCGCGCCAATACATCAAACACCACCACCGGGCGCGCATTGCCAAGATGCGCCAGATCATAAACCGTGGGCCCGCAGACATAGAGCTTCACATGCTGAGGATCGAGCGGTTCAAACCGCCGCTTTGTCCGCGCTGCGCTGTCATGCAGGAAAAGCTCGGTCATGTTTCAGCCGCCTGCTGCGATTTTAAGGCGCAGCGCCGCGCGGTCCCGCCCGATCAATGGCAGGATGGTGCCGATATCCGGGCCGTGATCTTCGCCGGTGAGCGCAAGCCGTAGCGGCAGGAACAGTGCCTTGCCCTTGCGGCCGGTGCTGTCCTTCAAGGCGCCAGTCCAGACGCCCCAAGTGGTGCCATCCCAGGGTTCCGCCGGCATGGCAGCCAGGGCCGCGCGCAGGAAATCGCCTTCGTTTTCCAGCACGGGCGGCACGATGGTGCCGCGCACCACATCAAACCAAGGCCGGGCTTCGCGGAGCAGATCAAGATTGCCGCGCACCGCAAGCCAGAAATCCTCATCAGCGCCTTCGGGCAACCGATCCTTCACCGCGTCAAAGCTGATGCCATGCAAAAGCTTGCGATTGAGCGCCAACATATGCCGCGGATCGAAACGCGCCGTGGATTGCGAAACTTTTGAAAGATCATAACTGGGCGCAAGATCAGCCGGCATTCCCGCCACCGGATCATTGGACGTGCCAAGCGCCGCGAGATAGCCCACCAAAGCCGCAGGTTCGATCCCATCTTTCCGCAAATGCCGGAGCGAAATGGACCCCAAGCGCTTCGATAACGCACCGCCTTCCGCATCGGTCAGCAGCGGCAAATGCCCGAAGGCGAGCGCATTCTGTTTGCCGCCCAGCGCTTCAAAAATATCAATCTGAATGCCGGTATTGGTGACGTGATCCTCACCGCGGATGATATGGGTGATGCCAATTTCCAGATCGTCAACGACTGACGTGAAGGTATAAAGCGGCGACCCATCGGCGCGGATCAGCACGGGGTCTGATATCGCCGAAAGCTTCACGCTGCGATCACCCAAGACCTGATCCCGCCAGGAAACCGAGCGCATGGAAAGCTTGAAGCGCCAATAGGGCTGCTTGCCATTGGCCAAGGCGCGTTCCAATTGCTCGGCGGTCATTTTCAGCGCTTCGCGATCATAGAGCGGCGGCTTGCCTTC
>CAMCEP010000121.1 GCA_945873675.1 Asaia bogorensis | reverse complement strand
GGCGCGATGGCAAACATACTCTACGATATTGATATCGGAGGGGCGCTTGGCGGCATCACACCATATGTTGGCGTAGGTGCCGGCTACGTGTGGCAAAATGTTGATAAGCTGGGCCTTGGAACTGCCGGTACAACAGATACCCTTTCCATCAGCGGCGACGGTGGTAGTTACGCCGGCCAAGCTATCGCAGGGCTTTCATTGCCTATCTCTGCGGTGCCGGGCCTTTCTCTGACAGCTGAATACCGCTTCATCGCAATTGCAGGTAATGACCTTAGCGGTTCGACTACCTACACTCCGCAAGGCGGCACGCCGGAAGTTGAAAACGGAAAGCTTGCTATAGAAAATAGCTTCAACCACTCGATCCTGGTTGGCCTGCGCTACGCCTTCAACGCCGCGCCGGCGGTTGCCGCTGCAGCGCCTGTGGCTGCTGCGCGTACTTATCTGGTGTTCTTCGATTGGAACAAGGCTGATCTGACCGATCGCGCCCGCCAGATCATTGGTGAAGCCGCTTCCGCGCGTGGCACCGGCGTGACCCGCATTGAAGTGAATGGCTACACGGACCGTTCCGGTTCTGACCAGTATAACCAGGGCCTGTCCACGCGTCGTGCGAACGCCGTTGCCGCTGAACTGGTGCGTCGTGGTGTGCCGCGCAATGAAATCGCGACGCGCGGCTTTGGTGAAGCGAACCCGCTGGTGCCGACGGCCGATGGCGTGCGTGAACCGCAGAACCGCCGCGTGGAAATCATCCTGAAGTAATTCAGGAAGGTCCCATTCGGGAAAGATCGGGGGCGCCGCAGGGCGCCCCTTTTCGTTTTTAGGTAGCGTTAGAAAAAACTCAGCCGGAAAGCCTGATCCCGGTCAGTTCCACCAGCGCCCGCCAACGCGCCAATTCCGCCTTCTGGAATTCAGCGAAAGGCGCTGATGCCATGGGGGCGGAGACGAAGCCTTGCCCTTGGAGTCTTTCGCGCATGGCGGGTTCAGCCAGGATGCGGAGCAAGCTCTCAGACAGACGGCTGACGATCTCAGGCGCGGTACGCGCTGGCGCCCAAAGCCCGAACCAGGCATCCACCGCCAGATCTTGCGCATTCAGTTCGGCAAATGTCGGCACATCCGCGGCCTCGGGCAGGCGCGCCGGGGCGCCAATGCCAAGCGCCCGTAGCCGGCCTTCCCGCACCAGGGAAACCACCTGGGGCCAAGTGGAGACAAAGAAATCCACCGTGCCGGCAATGGTATCCGTGGTGGCCTGGGCACCGCCGCGATAGGGCACATGGGTCGCATCCAGCCGTTCGCGCCTGGCGAAGGTCTCTGCAATCACATGGCTGGCGGAACCGGCGCCGGAAGATGCGTAAGTCACCTTGCCGCCATTGCGTCCCTTCGCGGCCAATTCGGCGAGCGTCTTGGCGCCGCTGACCGGCACCACCAGCGCATGATGCACCGTGGCAAGCTTGGCGATGGGCGCGAAATCCGCAATCGGATCAAAGGGCAGGGAAGGCAGCATGGCCGCATTCGCCGCATGGGTCTGATTATTTCCCAGCGCCAGCGTATAGCCATCCGCCGCCGCCTGCGCGACCGCTTGCGTGCCGACCACCGCAGCACCGCCTGGCCGGTTATCCACCACAAAGGTGCTGCCGGGGATGGCTTCCTGCAAAGCGGCCGCGAGTGTGCGGGCCAGCACATCGGTGGACCCACCCGGCGGATAGGCCAGCACAATGCGCACCGGCCGCGATGGCCAGGCTTGCGCTCGGGCCAGTGCCGGCATGCCGAGCATTGGTGCGGCGAGCAATACGCGACGTTGGATCATATGCTTTCCTCCCCTTCGCGGCGGTGCCGCTTCAGCCTTCGCGTTGCGCCCGCGCGCGCTTGGCCGCCGGGCGTTCCAGGCAGCGCGACAGCCACGCCTTCGCCTTCGGAAAGGCTGCGAAGTCATACCCATTCATGAAGGCGCCATAGAGCACCGATGCCAGGTTCAAATCCGCAATGGTGAAGCCATTGCCGACCAAATAATCCCGCGCCGAGAGTTCCGATTCGAGTACCGCAAGCCGCTGATCAGTGGCTTCCTTGCCAAGCGCTGCCTCCGCCGCGATGCGATCTGCGGGCGGGCGGATGAAGGTGTTGTAGGCCCAGCGCATGACAGGCGGCTCGGCTTCCGTTGCTGCCCAAAGCGTCCATTGCAGCACGCGCGACGCATCATTCCCGGTGGGCATCAAAGGCGCGCCGACCTTGCCCGCGATATGCAGATTGATCGCGAGGCTTTCAAACAACACCAGATCACCATCTTCCAAAGCGGGGATCTTGTTGTTCGGGTTGATCGCAAGCGGGCGTTCCAGCTTGAAGCCAGGCACGAAGCCAAGCGGGATCACTTCATAAGCAAGCCCGGCTTCTTCCGCCGCCCAGATGCAGCGAAAGGCGCGGGAACGGGCAATACCGTGGATTTTCAGCATAAGATTTTTCCTGTTCTGATCTGGCGTTTTCACATGCCGCCAATGTAATTCGGCCCGCCGCTGCCTTCCGGCGTGCACCAATCAATATTCTGTGTCGGGTCCTTGATGTCGCAGGTTTTGCAATGCACGCAATTCTGCGCATTGATCACCAAACGCGGCTGACCTTCTTCCACGCCCACCGCCTCATATACCCCGGCAGGGCAATAGCGGCTTTCGGGGCTTGCGAATGTTTCCCAATTCACACCCTGCCAGCGCGCCGGATCACGCAGCTTCAAATGCGCGGGCTGGTCTTCCTCATGATTTGTATTCGCAAGGAACACGGAAGACAGGCGATCAAAGGAATAAACACCATCAGGCTTTGGGTAGGTGATCTTCGGTGATTCCGAACCCTTTTTGAGCACAGCGTGATCTTCGTGATGCGTGAGCGTCCAGGGCGATTTGCCGCGCGTGATATAGGTTTCAATCGCGGCATTGATCATGCCGCCCCAGAAGCCGAATTTCGCAAAGCCGGGGCGGATATTCCGCACCGCCTGCAATTCCGGCCAAATCCAGGAATGGCGCAGCATTTCGGGATAGGCATTCAGGACCGGCGCGCGATTTTCCGTGGCACAAGCGGCGGCAAGCGCTTCCGCCGCGATCATGCCGGATTTCATCGCCGTATGCGTGCCCTTGATCTTCGGCACATTCAGGAAGCCGGCCGAATCACCAATGATGGCGCCACCAGGAAACACGAGTTTCGGAATTGCCTGATAGCCGCCTTCATTCAACGCCCGCGCGCCATAGGCAATGCGCTTGCCGCCTTCCAGCATGGCGCGCACGGCGGGGTGTTGCTTGAAGCGCTGAAATTCCTCAAACGGGGAAAGCCAGGGATTTTGATAGTCGAGCCCGACAACAAAGCCGATGCTGACCAGATTATCGCCGAGCATATAAAGCCAGGAACCACCATAAGTATCGGTGTTCAAGGGCCAGCCCACGCTATGCCAAATCAAACCCGGCTGATGTTTCTCTTTCGGGATTTCCCATAATTCCTTGATGCCCAGGCCAAAGGTTTGCGGTGCGGCACCATCGCGCAGATTGAAGGTCTCAAAAAGCTTTTTCGTCAGCGACCCACGGCAGCCTTCCGCAAATAGCGTGTAGCTGGCGCGCAGTTCCATGCCTGGCTGATAATTGGGCCCTTTTTCGCCATCCTTGCCAATGCCCATCACGCCGGCGACCACGCCGCGCACCTGGCCATCTTCAATGATCGTCTCGGAAGCCGCAAAGCCCGGATAGATCTCAACGCCCAGCGCTTCCGCCTTTGCGCCCAGCCAGCGGCAGACATTGCCGAGTGAGACAATGTAATTGCCGTGATTATTCATCGCCGGCGGAGTCGGCAACTTGAAGGCTTTGGTTTCCGTCAGGAACATGAAGCGATCATCGCCGGCAGGGGTCGCCAGTGCCGGCGGATCATCACGCCAATCGGGAATAAGCTCATCCAACGCGCGCGGTTCCAGCACAGCGCCTGAGAGGATATGCGCGCCGATCTCACTGCCCTTTTCGATCAGGCAAACCGCCATATCGGGCGCGAGCTGTTTCAGGCGGATGGCAGCGGCCAAGCCCGAAGGCCCGCCCCCCACGATCAGCACATCGAATTCCATCGCTTCCCGTTCTTCAGACATCACGCCACGCCTTTCCCCTTCACGAATTATCCCATGTAGCGAAGCCGCGGGTTGCGCGGAACCCCGCTCAGGGCCGATATGTGGGGTATGGAGCAGGAGAGATCCGCCCTGGCCGCCGCCCTGGCGCTGCAATGCGACTGGGGCGCGGATGAGGCGCTGATGGAAAGCCCCGCGGATCGCCTGGCGGTGAGGGGGGAGGCGCCCGCACGCGCGCCAGAAGCCGCGCGCCCTGCGCCAGAACCCGCCCCGCGCCCTGTGCGCGCCGCCCCGGTTGCCCTGGCCGCCGCGCCCCCCGCCATCACGCGCGCCGAGGCCCTGGCGGAAGCGGCACCCGATCTGGCGGCGCTGAAAGCGGCGATTGCGGCGTTTGATGCCTCGTCGCTCAAGGAAACCGCGACCAATCTGGTGTTTGGCGAAGGGGTGGCCGATTCCGGCCTGATGCTGATTGGCGAGGCACCAGGCGCGGATGAAGACCGCGCCGGGCGGCCTTTTGTCGGCGCTTCGGGCCAATTGCTGGATAAGATGTTCGGCTCGGTCGGCTTGGCGCGAGAGAGCAATTTCTACATCACCAATATCCTGCCCTGGCGCCCGCCGGGGAATCGCACGCCAACCGATGCGGAAGTGGCGCTTTTCCTGCCCTTTCTCCGCCGCCAGGTGGCGCTTGTCCGCCCGAAGCGGCTGGTGCTGGTGGGGGGCGTGGCGGCCAAGGGGCTGATAGGCGGCAAGGAAGGCATCACCCGCCTTCGTGGCCGCTGGCATGATGTGGAAATCCCCGGCCTTGGCCGCATCCCCGCCTTGCCGACGCTCCATCCCGCCTATCTGCTGCGTAGCCCGGCTTCCAAGCGGGAAGCCTGGGCTGATTTGCTGCTGCTGCGCCGCACACTGGATCAGGCGCAAGGCTGAAGGCCCGGCATGGCGGAATTTCTCGCCAATTGCCTGCATGGGCTGGAAGCGCTTGGCCCTGGTGGGCTTTGGGCGGTGATGGGCGCGCTGTTCGTGGCCGGGTTGGCGGGTGGGGCCACCCATTGCGCCGCCATGTGTGGCCCGTTTGTGTTGGCGCAGGCGGCGGCAGTTGCTGATCGCGCAGCATCCGGGGGGGTGTTGCAACGGCTATCAGGTGCCGCCCTGGCGCCCTACCATCTGGGCCGCGCATTGGGTTACGGGTGGCTTGGTGCGCTTGCTGGCGGGGTGGTGGGCGCGGTCAGTCTTGGCACCGGGTGGCGGCTAGGGCTGGCGGGGATGTTGGCGCTGGCTTCGCTGCTGATGTTTGCGCAAGCCTCAAGCCGGATCGCGGCGCTGCTGCCGCGCTTGGCGGCGCCGCGCCTGCCGAATGTGTTGGAAGCGCGGCTTGGCCCGCTACTGGCGGCGCCTACTGGGCTGCGCGGCGTCGTATTGGGGGTGCTGCTATCGGCGCTGCCCTGCGGCCTGCTCTATGGCGCCTTGGCGGGGGCCGCGGCGACGGGTAGCGCCCTTGGTGGGGCGCTGGCGATGATAAGCTTTGTCGCCGGCACCATTCCTGCGCTGCTTGGCGTGGCGTTGCTTGGGCGCTTTTTTGGCAAAAGCCATGGGCGGCTGATGCGTGGCGTGGCGGCCGGGTTGTTTGTGCTGAATGGTGTGGTGCTGGCGGTGATGGCGTTACGGATGATCAAATAGGAAATCGCTTGGGCATCCGGCCTGCAGCCACGCCAAAGGGCTATTCAACGTGCCAGCAAAAATTCGGAGAGGGTGTCTTCAGAAGTCACATCTCATCCGGACCTAAGGCGCATAAATGTATATTAAATAAATTGAGTTTTCTTCGTGATCCCGTCTTGTCGTGACTCTCTGGATACCACTCGATCTCAAATTAAGACGGGGGTGGAAACGTGAGCACTCTGCCGTTCATAAATATGATCTTGGACGGCATCTAAAAGGTTAGGCGCTTTTCCCTGACGGCTTCTCAGGGGCTGGCGAGATAATCCCACGCAAAGTGTGGCGCTCCAAAAAAAGTCGGTAATTTTCACGGCACCACTCATCGCTGTAATTAAAGTGATCTCCGTGTCGGAAATAGTAAAAACCATCAGAATAAACATCATTATCCTTGGGGCCTAATACGGGAATTGCATGGCAGATTATCGCTTCAAAAAATCTATACGACCAAGGACAATCACCAGTAGGCGATAATCCAAATTCTGTGCCAGATAGTACATTATAATATTCATAATCGGTAGAGTACTTTTTTTGATTGTTGCGACCATAATCACTAATTGACACGTCTGGATAATGGAAAAGCCATTCTCTTCCGGGATAAACTGAACCGCGGAAAAAAAACTTCCTATATTTTACTTTGGGTATTTTTTCTAACAATAAGATAAGAGAATTAGGAAATACAATCGGCACCCAACCGCAAAATGAGTGATGGCTCCGCCCATTAATGTGATCTATTTTAATTTTTCCTCCCCAAACACCCATCTCCACAAGGCTTTGACGAAAAAAAAACTCCTGAAGCATCGGCGTCAGTATTGGCTTTTTTGGAGATAAGAGCCTTACTGCTTTTAACAAAGGGTGAAGCATCATAACCATCATTCCTTGATTATCACATAAAACCTGGCGTTGGATTCAGCTCACCTTAAATCCGGAAGCAATATAAAGTGCCCAGAACCTAACTCATAGAGCCTCCGTCCGCGCCAGGCGGCGGACACCGAGCTGAATGGCGGCGAGTCTGACGAAGGTCGTGAGCGTCGCCGCGAGGTTCTCGTGATCCTTGGCAAGGCGACGGTTGCGGCTGTACCGGGAGAAGGCGCGCTCCACCACCCAGCGCCGCGGCAGGACAACGAAGCCTTTCAAGTTGTCGGGGCGTCCGAAAGTCCAAGCACGCCTCCCGATACCCTTCCCTGCGTTCATCCGACCACATCCGGTGCCGCCGCGGAGCCATTGGTCTGCGCGGTCAATCACGCCAAGCCGCGCCACTCCAAGCTCTTTTGGGTCAGGCTATAACGCTGCTGCGCGGCAGCGGCACCATTAGCGCCCCGCTCGCCGCGGTGCGACGCACGAGCGAGACTGGCTTCTGTCGGATCAAATGCACGGTGCCGGGCACGGTCTTGTGAAGCGCGCCGCGCGCGGCCGTGGCTAGATTCCAGTGCCAATCCTCGTAGCCGAAACCGCGAGTCAGGTCGGAGGCGGGGTACGGCACCTCCATGAACAGCTCCCGCGGGGCAAAGCACAGCGACGTCCAAGGGTTGATCAACTCCATGGAGGCCCGATCGAAGCCGGGCGCCTCCATGTCCGGGTGCATAAACCAATGCTCGCTGCCTCGCTGGCCAAAATAGAAGTTGGCCTCGGGGTGCCAGACCGCGCCCGGCGGGCCAGCGCAGGCCGAGGTATGCGCCGCCACCAGCCAGTCGGGCGCCCACAGGTCATCGCCGTCCAGCATTGTCAGGAAGCGCGCGGACAGGGCTGCTACCGCGGTGTTGCGGTTCAGCCCCACATCGCCGCTGACGACTTCCAGCACATCCAACCCATGTCGCCAGGATTCCAGCACACTCCTGGTCACAGCGTCCGGTTGGTCCAGCACGGCGAGAAGGCGTACCGTCTTCCCCTTAACGCGGGCGAACTCCGCTGCCTCGAAGGCCGAGGCGAGGGTGGCGGCCGCTAGCAGTCCCTCACGATGCAAAGTCACCACCACGCCGATCTCGGGCATCTCCGCTAGCATCGCAGTTCCTCCTCCGAAAGAAAGCCTGGTGCCGCTCGCAGTGCGGCATCATGGGCGGCAGGGGCGTGGCGTGTACACAACACTTCGCGTAGGCGAAGGGCTCGGCGCGCAGCCTCGACCGGATCGGCACGGATCGCGCGTAACGCACGAGCATAGGCCGCAGGGTCCTCGGGATTGTCCAC
>CAMCEP010000120.1 GCA_945873675.1 Asaia bogorensis | reverse complement strand
TTTGCCCTGGTCTGTCAGGCCGCCGGCATATTCGTGCTGATCCTGCTCGGCGCCCTGATCATTGAACTTTTCATCGCCGGCTTGCCGGCCTTTCGCGCCTTTGGTGTTGCCTTCGTGACCTCCACGGATTGGGACCCGGTCAAGGAATTGTTCGGCGCCGGTGTTTCCATCTATGGCACCATCGTCACCGCCATTCTGGCCATCATTCTGGCCGTGCCCTTGGCTTTTGGTGTCGCTTTCTTTCTGACGGAACTGGCGCCGCCCTGGATGCGCCGGCCGGTCGGCACGGCGGTGGAGCTTCTGGCCGCGGTGCCCTCCATCATTTACGGCATGTGGGGGTTTTTCGTCATCGCGCCGGCCTTTGCGCAGCATGTGCAGCCCTTCATCATTGATACGTTTGGAGAATTGCCGCTGATTGGCTTCCTGTTTCAGGGGCCACCTTTCGGTACGGGGTTGTTCACCGCGGCCTTCATCCTGGCCATTATGGTGCTGCCCTTCATCGCAGCCACCATGCGCGATGTGTTTGAACAGGTCCCGCCTGTCTATAAGGAAAGCGCCTATGGCCTTGGCGCCACGACCTGGGAAGTCATGAAAGGTGTTGTCATTCCCTATACGCGGATTTCCGTTGTGGGCGGCATCATGCTCGGCCTTGGTCGCGCCCTGGGTGAGACCATGGCGGTGACCTTCGTGATCGGCAATGCGAACCGGATTTCAACCTCACTCTTTGGGCCGGGGAATACCATCGCCTCCCTCGTCGCGCTTGAGTTTGGTGAGAGCGAAATAGGCAGCTTGAAGCTGGCATCCTTGCTGGCGCTTGGCTTCATCCTTTTCGTGCTTTCCTTTGTGGTCTTGGCCACATCGCGCTATTTGCTGCGGTCGCGGCTGAAGGTCTGAACCATGTCGCTCGCCCTTTCCTCCATGTCCCATCCAGGCCCGCGCAAGGATGTTGCCACGGCCGCGCGGCTTGGCGCTTCGCGCAAGCGAACGGATAGGATCATTCGCACGCTTTGCCTCGCGGCGACGATTATTGGTCTGGTGCTTTTGGCTTCGATCCTGATCACGCTGTTCTATCGTGGTTTTGAAGCCATGTCGCTCAGGGTCTTCACCCATGTTACCGCGGCGCCTGGTTCCGAGGGCGGGCTGTTGAACGCCATTGTGGGCAGCCTGATCCAATCCCTGATCGGCACCGCAATCGGCACGCCCATCGGCATGCTGGTTGGCACCTATTTGGCCGAATATGCCAAGGATTCCTGGTTGGGCAATGCGGTCCGCTTTGTTTCAGACATTCTGCTGTCTGCGCCTTCCATCCTGATTGGGTTGTTTGTCTATCAGATCCTGGTGCTGCCCTTTGGCGGGTTCTCCGGCTGGGCGGGCATTGCCGCGCTTGCCATCATTGTCATTCCCATTGTGGTGCGTACCACGGAAGACATGCTGCAACTGATCCCGAATACGCTGCGTGAAGCAGTGGTCGGGCTTGGCGCGCCGAAATGGAAAATGATCGTGCTGATCTGCTGGCGCGCTGCCATTGCCGGCATCATTACCGGTGTCCTGCTGGCCACCGCCCGCGTGGCGGGTGAAACCGCGCCGCTGCTGTTCACCTCGCTCGGCAATAACGCCTGGTCCACCGATCTTTCAAAGCCGATGTCGAGCCTGCCGGTGACCATCTATGCCTTTGCCGGTTCGCCATTTGAGGATTGGATTGCGCTTGCCTGGGCCGGCGCGCTTCTGATCACTTTGGGCGTACTCAGCCTTAATATTCTGGCGCGCACATTGCTGCGCAGCCGCATCTGACCGGAAGGACGGAGAAAATGAGCCTTTCCACCGCAACGCAAAACCAAGGCGCCGCAACGACAAGCTTCGGCGGCATGCAAGCGCGGTCAGAAGCCGCGCTGAACACTGCGCGCGTGGCGATCAGCAATCTGGATTTCTTCTATGGCGATAACCGCGCGCTGAAGGAAATCAAGCTTGATCTGCCGGACCGGCAGGTCACCGGCATGATCGGGCCTTCCGGCTGCGGCAAATCCACGCTGCTCCGCGTGCTGAACCGTATGTACAGCCTTTACCCTGGTCAGCGCGCGACGGGTGAGGTGATGATGGACGGCGAAAACATCATTGCCGATTCCACGGACATTAATTCTCTCCGCGCGAAGGTGGGCATGGTGTTCCAGAAGCCCACCCCTTTCCCGATGACGATTTACGAAAACATCGCCTTCGGCATTCGCCTGCATGAGAAGCTTTCCAAGTCCGAAATGGGTGAACGCATTGAATGGGCGCTGACGCGTGCCGCCATCTGGAATGAGGTGAAGGATAGGCTGGACCGTTCCGCCCTTGGCCTTTCTGGCGGGCAGCAGCAGCGGCTTTGCATCGCCCGCACCATCGCCGTGCGGCCTGAGGTGATTCTATTCGATGAACCAACCTCGGCCCTTGATCCCATCAGCACCTTGAAGATCGAGGAGCTGATTGACGAATTGAAGCGCGACTTTACCATTGCCATCGTGACGCACAACATGCAGCAGGCGGCGCGTTGCGCGGATCAGGTCGCGTTTTTCTATCTGGGTGAGCTGATTGAAGTGGCGCCGGCGGCGCAGTTGTTCACCGCGCCCAAGCACCCGAAGACGCAAGAATACATCACTGGCCGGTTTGGCTGAGCCAGGCAGGAGAGAAACATATGCCGACAGACCACATCGTCCGCAGCTATGATGAGGATTTGCGCAAGCTGCGCGACATGATCGCGCGCATGGGTGGCCTCGTGGAACGCCAAGTTGCCGATTCCACACGCGCCTTGGTCCGACGGGACAGTGACCTGGCTGGCGAGGTTGTGCAGCGCGATGTGCAGATTGATCAGCTTGAACGTGAGATCGAAGCATTTTGCGTGCGCCTGCTGGCGCTGCGCCAACCCATGGCAGCGGATTTGCGCCTGATTATCGCCGGCATGAAGGTTTCCAATGATCTGGAACGCATCGGCGATTATGCCGCCAATGCGGCGAAGCGTTCCATTGTGCTGGCCTCACTCCCTGGGCTTGGTAGCATGAACGGCTTTGAGCGCATGGCGCATCTGGTGCAGGAAAACCTGAAGGCGGCCATGGATGCACTGGTGCAGGGCGATGCCGAGGCAGCGGAACGCGTCTGGGGCGCGGATGAACCAGTGGATGAAATCTATAACGGTATTTTCCGCGAAATGCTGACGCATATGATGGAAGACCCACGCAATATCACCGCAGCGACCCATCTGCTGTTTATTGCGAAGAATCTTGAGCGCATCGGCGATCACACCACGAATATCGCTGAGCGTATTCATTTCGCAGTCCGTGGCGAAAACCTGCCTGAGGATCGGCCCAAGGGCGATACCTCGGCCTTCGCTGTGGTACGTGCTCCGGGCGAATAGGTGCAGCTATGATGGCCGAAAACTATAGCAGCCTTGCCAAACCGACCGTCCTGATTGTGGAGGATGAGGCGCCGCTGCTGACATTGCTGCGCTACAACCTTGAAAAACAGGGCTTCCGCGTGGATGAGGCGGCAGATGGCCAGGAAGCGCTACTGCGCGTGGCGGAAGCACGGCCTGACATCATGCTGCTGGATTGGATGCTGCCATCGCTTTCCGGCATTGAGGTATGCCGCCAGCTTCGCCGCCGTACCGAAACCCGGGACCTGCCCATCATCATGGTGACTGCGCGCACGGAAGACCAGGATGCGGTGCGCGCGCTTGATATCGGCGCGGATGATTACATCGCCAAACCCTTCGCGATGGAACATGTGATTGCGCGCATCCGCGCTTTGCTGCGCCGGTCCGGGCGCGTGGCTTCAAAGGGTTCGCTTGCCTATGCCGACCTTGCCATGGATCAGGATGCGCATCGCGTCACGCGCGCCGGGCGGCCGCTGCATTTGGGGCCGACGGAATACCGCCTGCTCGAATTCTTCCTTCAGCATCCGGGCCGCGTTTTTGCGCGCGAGCAATTGCTGGATGCGGTGTGGGGCCGCGATATCCATGTGGAACCGCGCACAGTGGATGTGCATATCCGCAGGCTTCGCAAGGCGATCAACCAGGGTGATGAGGTTGATCTAATCCGCACCGTGCGTTCTGCCGGCTATGCCCTGGATTCGGACCCGGACAGGCTGGGTTGACCGAGACCTTGGCGTGACCCACCACAAGGCGTAATCAACGCCCCGCGAACTGATCTGCGGGGGGTGCGATGCGCGTTCTGGTGGTGGGCGGCGGTGGCCGCGAACATGCGCTCTGCTGGGCCCTGGCGGCATCGCCACTGCTGACCAAGCTGTTCTGCGCGCCAGGCAATGCAGGCATTGCCGAGGTGGCGGAATGTGTCGCGATCGGCGCCGAGGATATTCCCGCGCTTGTTGCCTTCGCCAAGGATAAAGCGATTGATTTGGTGGTGGTTGGGCCGGAAGCGCCGCTGACGCTTGGCCTTGCCGATGCCTGCGCTATTGCTGGCCTGAAATGCTTCGGGCCGTCTGCTGCCGCCGCGCGGCTGGAAGGCAGCAAAACCTTCACCAAGGAAGTGGCGGATGCCGCCGGCGCGCCCACCGCTGCCTGGGCGCGCTTCACCGATGCCGCCGCCGCGCGCGCCTATATTCGCGAAAAGGGCGCGCCCATTGTGGTGAAGGCCGATGGGCTTGCCGCCGGCAAGGGCGTGGTAGTGGCCGCGACTATTGCCGAAGCTGAAGCTGCCATTGCCGATATCATGGATGACCGCATCCATGGCGCAGCGGGGGCTTCCGTCGTCATCGAAGAATGCCTGGTGGGTGAGGAAATCAGCTTCTTCGCGCTGTGTGATGGTACCAACGCTTTGCCGTTGGGGGCGGCGCAGGACCATAAGCGCGTGGGGGATGGCGATACCGGCCCCAATACTGGCGGCATGGGCGCTTACTCGCCACCGCCGATTTTCACTGAGGCACTTCAGCAGGATGTCATGGCGCGCATCATCCGCCCGGTGCTGGCCGAAATGGCGCAGCGCGGCGCGCCCTTCAAGGGAGTGCTCTTCGCAGGGCTGATGATCACCGAGCAAGGCCCAAAGCTGATCGAATTCAATGTGCGCTTTGGCGATCCGGAATGTCAGGTGCTGATGCTGCGCTTGAAATCTGATTTGCTGCCTGCCTTGCTCGCGGCCTGTGATGGTGAATTGGCGCGGTTTGATCTCCGCTGGGAAGCTTTGCATGCCATGGTGGTGGTGATGGCGGCCAAGGGCTACCCCGGCAGCTATGCCAAGGGCAGCGAAATCCGCGGCCTGGAAGCGGCCGGCCAGGTGCCAGGCGTGCAGGTATTTCATGCCGGCACGGCGCGGCGTGATGATGGCACCCTGATCGCGACCGGTGGCCGCGTCCTGGGTATTTCCGCCACCGGCAAGACGCTGCGCGAAGCACGCGATGCGGCTTATGCCGCCGTGGACCAGCTTGATTGGCCTGGTGGATTTTGCCGGCGGGACATTGGCTGGCGCGCTTTGACCTAAGGCACTTGCCGACTCGGGGTGCTTCCGGCCATGGAAGCCCTGTGCTGAACCTTATTAAACTCTCCGTCGGGCCCAAGGATGTCACTGCGCTGGCGGCCTTGCAGGCAATCCGCCTGAAGGAAGACCCGCCCTTGCGTGCCTGGACTCGCATGTTCCCGAAGCGCGTGGAGGAACTCTGCAATGGTGGTTCGATCTATTGGGTGATTGGTGGCTTCATCCGCGTGCGTCAGCGCATCCTGGAAATCCGCGAGGAAGAATGGGACGATAAAACCCCCTGCGCCGCGCTACTGCTTGACCCCACGCTTGTCCCGGTAGAAGCGCGCCCCATGAAGCCCTTCCAAGGCTGGCGCTATTTGAAGCCGGAAGAAGCGCCGGCGGATGTGAATCAGGCCCGCCCGCCAACCCGTGGGCTGGATGCCCTGCCACCCAAGCTACGGCGCGATCTGGCTGAGCTTTGCCTGATCTGAACCCAGCCAAGAATCTTGCCAAAAATTAAGCTGCCCCTCACGGCGATGAGAGGTGGGGGATGCGAGAGTGTTGTTGTTGCGCGGCTCATTCCCGGCATGCCGCGCCGCAACTGGTCCGTCTTCGGGCGGTACCTCTGGGCTGGCTGGTTAAATCCGGCCGGCCCTATTTTTTTGCTGATTCCGCTTCCAGTAGGGAAAGCAAGCCTTCCAGCAATTGCGCGGGGGAGGGCGGGCAGCCTGGGATCAGCAAATCCACCGGCAGCACGGCGGCGATGCCGTTTTCCACCGCATAGGAACCTTTAAAGACGCCGCCATCCACGGCGCAATCACCAACCGCCACCACCCAGCGCGGTTCTGGCGTACTGGCCAGGGCGCGTTCCAAAGCTTCGCGCATATTGAGGCAAGCGGGGCCTGTCACCAGCAGCACATCGGCATGTTTGGGGGAAGCGACAAAGCGCAGCCCGAAGCGTTCCAGATCATAAGCGACATTCTGCAGCGCATTCACTTCCAATTCGCAGCCATTGCAGGAACCGCTATCCACTTCACGGATCGCGAGGCTACGGCCTAGTCGCGCGCGGCTGGTCACGGCAAGCCTTTCGCCAAGTGCCTGGATAGTCTCACGCGGTACCAGCGGCGCATTATCAGTGAGGGGTTTTGCGAATAGCGCGCGGGCGAGCTTTGGCCACAGCATCACAAATCCACCCCGCTATAGGAACAATTGAAGGATTTATTGCACAGGGGAAAATCAGCGACGATATTGTCTTCGATCGCCGCTTCCAGAAGTGGCCATTGCAGCCAGGAAGGGTCGCGCGGGAAAAGCGCGCGTATCAGCCCGCCATCATCAAGCGCAATCCAATGCAGGCATTCGCCGCGAAAGCCTTCAATCATCGCCACACCCTCGCCGGCGCGCACGGGCAAAGGCGCCATCAGCTCACCTGATGGCAGGCTGGCCAGGATTTGTCGGACAAGCGCGATGGATTGGCCGAGTTCGATCACACGAATCCGAACCCGCGCATCCACATCGCCGGCTTCCAGCACCGGCACATCGAAATGCAAATCCGTATAAGGCAGGTTTTGCGGCAGGCGGCGTGCATCGAAAGCGCGCCCCGAAGCGCGGCCCACATGCCCGCCTGCGGCAAAGCCGCGCGCCAGTTCGGGGCGCAAATATCCTGTTGTCACCACGCGATCCTGCAAGCTGGCATGGGCTTCGTAAATCTGCATGAGCGCTGGGATTTCCGCTTCCACCGCGTCCAGCGCGGCCAAAATCGCCTCAGCCCCGCGTGGCGCGATATCAGGTGCGACACCGCCTGGCAGAACGCGGTCCATCATCAGCCTATGGCCGAAAGCGGCGGCAATGGCGCGCAGCACGCCTTCGCGTAGAAAACCGCAGCGCGCATGGGGGAAGGCAAAGGCTGCGTCATTGCAGACAAAGCCCCAATCATTCAGGTGATTATGGATGCGTTCCAATTCCAGCATCAGCGCCCGCAGATGCAGCGCGCGTGGCGGCGGCGCCACACCAAGTGCTGCTTCCACCGCCGCCGAAAACGCCCAGGAATGCGCAACCGTTGTGTCACCGGAAAGCCGCGCCGCATAACGCACAGCAGCACGGGGCGAAGTGCCGAGCATGAGCGAAAGCGTGCCCTTGTGCTTGTAACCGAGCCGCTGTTCCAGGCGCACCACCACTTCTCCCTGCACAGAAAAGCGAAAATGTCCGGGTTCGATTACGCCAGCATGAATCGGGCCGACAGGGATTTGGTGAATGCCTTCCCCTTCCGTTGGCAGAAACTCCGGCTGCGGGGCTTCTCCCGCAAAGGGGATGGGTTTGGCGGCAAGCGGGTGGCGCAGATTCCAGCGCCCGTGATCCAACCACGGGCGCAAATCAACCGCGCCTTCTGCGTGATGGCCCCATAATTCCAGGATCATGCGTTCAAAGCGCACCGCACTGGGGCGCGCGGGGGAGAGTGCTGCGTAATTCCAACCGGCCGCGGGGGTTGAAGCGAGCACGGCCACATTGCTTGGTTCATGCAGGAAGCAGGCATGCACCTGC
>CAMCEP010000119.1 GCA_945873675.1 Asaia bogorensis | reverse complement strand
GGTCATTCCGCGGCTGCCTTTGGCGCTTGCTGCCGTTCCTGGCAGTAATCCGTATCGGAACAGATAAAGGCGCGCCCGCCCGCATCATCCGTCACCAACTCATCCAAATAGCTGGTTGTGCTGCCGCAAATCGCGCAACCATGCGGCGCGCGAATGGGGCGGAAGGGGTGGTCTTCGAAATCGAGGCTGCGCACCGGCGTATAGGGCGGCACCGCATAGATGCGCTTTTCACGACCCGCACCAAAAAGCTGCAAGGCGGCCATCTGGTGCATTTTTGGATTGTCAAAGGCTGGGATTGGCGATGGCGACATCAGATAACGTTCATTTACCATCACCGGATAATCATAGGCTTTCGCGATATGGCCAAGCCGCGCGATATCCTCATAAAGTCGCACATGCATTAGCCCGTAATCGGCCAAAGCATGCAGCCTGCGCGTTTCCGCCCGGTGCGGTTCCAGCCTGAAAAGCGGTTCGGGCTGCGGCACCTGATAGACCAGGATTTGGTTTTCCGTGAGTGGCTTTTCCGGAATGCGATGGCGCGTCTGGATAATGCTCGCCTCACCAGTTGCATCGGTGGTCGCAATGCCGGCAACGCGCGTGAAAAAGCGGCGGATGGAAACGGCGTTGGTTGTATCATCCGCGCCCTGATCAATCACCTTCAGCACGTCGTCGGGGCCGAGGATGGAGGCCGTCACCTGAATGCCGCCCGTGCCCCATCCATAAGGCAGCGGCATTTCACGCGCACCGAAAGGAATCTGGTGTCCAGGGATCGCGACAGCCTTCAGGATGGCGCGGCGGATCATGCGCTTTGTCGCCTCATCCAAATAGGCGAAGTTGTAGCCGGCTTCGGTCATTCCGCGGCCTCCCGCAATTCGGACTCGGCAGCGCGGCGAATGGTACGCAGGTTTTCCAATTCGCTTTGGAAATCAACGTAATGCGGCAGCTTCAGATGCTCCACAAAGCCGGTTGCTTCGATATTGTCTGAATGATACAGCACAAATTCTTCCTGCTGGGCCGGCGCATCCGCCTCTTCGCCCAATTCGCGTGCCCGAAGCCCGCGATCAACCAATGCCATGGACATCGCACGCCGTTCCCCATGGCCAAAAACCAAGCCATAGCCGCGGGTAAATTGTGCGGGTTCCGTGCGGCTACCCTTGAATTGATTGACCATCTGGCATTCGGTGATGCCGATATCGCCGATATCAATGGCGAAGCCCAGTTCGGGCGGCGTGATTTCAACGCCGATATGGCCCACGCGGATTTCACCCACGAAGGGATGCGCATTGCCATAGCCGCGCTGCGTGGAATAACCGAGCGCAAGTAGAAAACCCTCATCTCCGCGCGCCAGATTTTGCAGTCGCACTGGGCGTGATGCAGGGAAGCTGAGCGGTTCGCGCGTCAGGTCGCCGGGTTCTGCCTCGGCCGTGTTTTCACGCTGCATCAAACCTTCGCGCGCGAGGATTTCAGTGACACGCGGCACATCCGCCCCATTTGCAGGCGCTTCCGGGGTGGAGGATGCATCGCGCCCTTCGGCGGCAAGGGCGAAATCCAACAGGCGATGCGTGTAATCAAAGGTCGGGCCCAAAACCTGCCCGCCCGGCAAATCCTTATAAGTCGCGCTGATGCGCCGACGGAGCCGCATGCGGCTGGTCTCAAGCGGGAGTGAGGCACCAAAGCGCGGCAAGGTGGTACGGTAGGCGCGCAGCAGAAACGCCGCTTCGATCAGATCACCCTTGGCCTGTTTGATGGCAAGCGCGGCAAGGAACCGATCATGGCAGGAACCTTCTGCCATGACGCGATCAACGGCAAGCGCCAATTGCTGTTCAATCTGCTCGACGCTCAGTTCAGGCAGCGCCGTATCGCCGCGGCGCGTTTCATCCAACCAGGCATGAGCAGCGCTGATTGCTTTCTCGCCACCTTTGACTGCGACATACATGATCAGCCCTCCGCAATCGTGACGCTGCGCGGCAAGGCCGCGATGCTATCGCCAGCGCAAAGCAGCACATCTACTCCGCGCGGAAACAGCGTGTGGTTACGCACCCAGGCGGCGATGAAATCAGCGGGTGCGCCAAGCACGCGCAGACGATGTTCGTGCTGAATACCTGGCCCCGTCAGGCGCCAGCCTTCACCCGCCACAAGCCCCGATACTTGCAGAATTAATGTGGCGCCAAGCTGCGGGTCCTCATCCGTGCCGATATCAAGCGTGGCAAGCTTTGGCGCGGTGGCGCAAGCCAGCGCAAAACGCGCCGCGCCGATATCAGCCGTGATGGGCGCGCCGCAGTGAAAACGCAGCCATTCGGCAACGGCATCGCCGGCATCGAGCCATAGCGGCGTATCGGCATCAGCCAGGCTCAGCAGTGCTGCGCCAGCAGCGGTGCAAAGCGGCGCGGGGGGCGCGATGCGCGCTTCAATGCGCTGAATGCGCCCTGGGCGGCTCATTGCTTCCAGAATGGCGCGGAAGCTTGCTTGCGCATCAAGAACAGGGTCGGCGAAGCCTGGGGTCAGACGTGTCATCGCATGGTCGCCATGGTGAAGAAATCCACGCGCGTGGCGGCAGCCTTGCGTGCTTCGGCGGCACACGCTTCCTGCTGCGCGGCGGCGAGCGGTTCGACCACTGCGCGCATATAGGCATCATGCAGCGCAGTATCCTGCAAGGCAGCATCGAGCAAAGCGGCAAGCCTGGCCTTCGTGTGGTCGCGCCCGGCCACATAGGCATGGCCAATATGCGCACCAAGGCGGATCGCGCAGCGCGTCACGGTCATTTCGCCAAGGTTGAAGGCATCGCCATCGCCGCCGGCGCGACCACGCACCATGACAAGGCCGGTTTCCGGCGCGCGCAGGGTTTCACCTGCGGGCAGCGGTGGCAGGGAGGCAAGCCTTACGGCGAGGGCCTCTGCCGAGGCGCGTGCCAGAATGGACATCCATTTTTGCCGCGCGGCATGGGGGGAGGGGGGTTCTGTCTGGGTCATATCACTTGTCTCGACGTATAGACAGGAACGCCGCTCCGTGCAATACGGATATGTCATGGAATTGCCCGGTCATGGTTGAAACTTTAATGACAAACGCTTCTTTGGCGCGTGGTGCCGGTGTTGCGCTGTGGCGCCAGATTGCCACTGCGTTGGAGGCGGATATCTCCGCGGGCAAGCGCCAGCCAGGGGAAAGGCTGCCCACTGAAGCGGTGCTGACCGAGCGCTTCGCCGTCAATCGCCACACAGTTAGGCGCGCGTTGGAAGAACTTGAAGCGCGCGGCATTATTCGCGTGGAACAGGGGCGCGGCGCCTTTGTGGCGGAGGACGTGTTGGATTACCCGTTGGGGCCGCGCACGCGCTTTTCTGAGACGATTCGTCGGCAGAATCGCGAAGCGGCTGGGCGCGTTTTATCCATCACTGAAATCACCGCAGATGCTCAGGTGGCGGCGGGGCTTTCCATCCGTCGTGGCCGGCCGGTGCTGCGCGTTGCGCGACTTGGGCTTGCCAATGGCAGGCCGCTGGTTCTGGGGCTGCATCACTTCCCATTGCCGCGTTTTGCCGTGCTTGCGGAATCACTGGCGCGGCAGGCTTCTATCACTGTGGCTTTGGCTGAATGCGGTGTGCCGGATTATCGCCGTCAATCCACGCGCATCACGGCACGGCTGCCAACCCCAGAAGAAGCTAAGCATTTGATGCAATCGCGGTCTCGCCCCGTCATTCTCGCGGAGGCGCTGAATACCGATCCCGCCGGTGTGCCGGTGGATTGGACCCTTTCCTGCTACGCGGCCGCGCGCGTGCAATTGCTGTTGGAGACTTGATCATGGCCTGGATAATTCAAGGCGGAAAGACCCTGCGCGGTATGGAATTGCGTGCTGACGATCTGCTCATGGCGGATGGCGTTATCACCGAAAAGGCCGCGCGCGATGCACGGCGTTTTGATGCCTCAGGGCTTTTGGTCATGCCGGGGCTGGTGGATATCCATGGCGACGCACATGAACGCCAATTCCAGCCGCGTCCTGGCATTGGATTCCCCGCCGCTCTCGCCTTGCGTGATTCTGCCGCGCAATTAATTTCCTGCGGTATCACTACCGCCTATCTTGGTGTGACGCTTTCCTGGGAGCCTGGGCTGCGTTCATTGGACGCTTGGCGCGGCATGAAGGGAGCCTTGCGGGAAATGAAAGGCGGTACCGCGACCGATCTTCGTGTGCATCTGCGCTTTGAAGCGGATAATTTTGACGCGCTGGATGATGCGCTGGCCGATATCGCGTCCGGAGATGTGCATCTTCTTGGTTTCAATGACCATACGCCGAGTATTGTGAAAAAGCTCGATAATCTGGATGACGTGGCGAAATATGCTGGGCGTGCCGGGATGAAGGCGGATGCCTTCATGGCACTAGCGCAAAAGGTCTACGCCAGACGTGCGGAAATTCCTGCAGCGCGTAGTCGTCTTGCTGAAGCTGCAGCTAGTGCCGATATTCCTATGCTGAGCCATGATGATGACAGCATCGGGCGCCGCGCCCTGTTTCGTGCCCATGGCGCGCGGATTTGTGAATTCCCGATCACCGAGGAAGTGGCAGCGAATGCCCGTGCCGCCGGTGAAGCTGTGGTTATGGGCGCGCCCAATGTGGTGCGCGGCGGCAGCCATTTGGGCTGGGCTTCGGCAGCGCCATTGGCTGAACGCGGCTTAGTCAATGTGCTGGCTTCTGACTATTTTTGGCCGGCCATGTTGGAAGCGGCCTTCATCATGGCGGGTCGTGGCGCGATGGATTTGCCGCGCGCCTGGGCGTTGGTTTCGTCAAACCCGGCGGAAGCTTGCGGTTTGCATGATCGTGGCCGGCTTGAGGTCGGCCTTCGTGGTGATGTGCTGGTGTTGGATGAAGCCCGCCGTGCGCCCGTGGCAGTATTCGCGCAAGGGAGGCTGGCCTGGCTGGCACCGGAAGCGGCGGCCTGCCTGCATGGGTTTTAGACATTTATGTCCTGCTAGGGTACTCGCCTGAAAGAGCCAACCGTGAACCATGCGCGCAGACTTTCACGGTTCGCTCCCAGTTCTGTCGCTGGCCTTTGTCAGGTGATTGAGTTAGCCGGGGATGCTATTCAATCGGTGCCGGCGGTTCTGCAGCGGCACGCGGTTGTGGGGGCGGCGGCACCCAGGGCCTATCACCACGCCAGGCACGATCAGAAATCACCTTTGCGCCCGAAGGCAAAAGCCATACCGCATGCGGGCCATCACGCCAGACGGAAAAGCGATCAATCATAATACTCTGACGACAGCGCTGCCGGATGGGTTCGGCGGAGATGATCACAGCAACCGCGCCACATTGCGCCATGATATTGCCGCGCCGCACCAGGAAGGCACCCGGACCTTCATCCACAACGCAACCTTCAGCGCTGCAGCGAAGTTTTCCCTCGGCGGTGCTACCCTCGGCAGGCAAGGCTTGTGCGGCGGTTTGCCCGTAAAGGCGCAGCCAAGCTTCGCGCGTAAGCGACGAAGCGCCCGATTGGCGCTGCAGTAAAAGCGTATCGGCGGCGGAAATCGCAATGAGCCGCGCATCACCGGAAATCAGAATATGCGGCGGCCGGACGAAGGCTGCGCTGGAAAGGCCAAGGATCATGGGCAGCACACCCAAGGCGCGCCACCAGCTGCGCCAAAGACAAAGCCAGCAAATCCCGAAGGCAAAGACCATGAGCCCCCAAGCAGGGATGGGCATTGCGGCTTGCGTCGCTCCTGGCCAGGCCGCGACGATGCGCGCCACCCATAAAACCCCCTCCACCCCAAGCCCCATGACCCAAAGTGCCGGCGCTTCAAGCCCAAGCGGCATCAGCAAGGCAGCCAGCATGCCGGCGGGCATGACGATGAAGGAGGTAAGTGGCACCGCTATCGCATTTGCCGCCACGCCATACCATTGCAGCCGGCCAAAATGTGCGAGGCCAAAGGGCGCTGTCGCGGCGCCAGCCAGTACCGAGGTCATCATCAACCCAAGCACGGCAAACCCGATGCGCCATGCCCAACCCCTATGGCCACGCAGCCCGGCAAGGCGCGGCTGCAACGCCTCCCACCCCGCAATCAGGGCGAGCACCGCCGCGAAGGACATTTGGAAAGACGGACCAAGAAGCGAAGCCGGATCGAAGATCATCACCACCGCCGCAGCCCAGGCAAGGCCGCGTAGCGATATGGCCTTGCGCCCTGCCAGAATTGCAAGCGTGACAAGGCAAGCCATGGCGAAGCTGCGCTGCATGGGTACCTGCGCACCGGTCAGCAGCATATAAAAGCCGCCCGCAAGCAGCGCGGCGCAGCCGGCCAGCAGCTTGCCAGGAACGCGGAGCGCCAGTGGGCGATACAGTGCCAGCAGCAAGCGGCAGACCCAGAAGGAAACGCTCATCACAATCGCGATATGCAGGCCTGAGACAGAAAGTAGATGCGCCAAGCCGGAATCCCGCATGGCGTTCAGATCGGCGCTTGGAATGGCGCTTTGACTGCCGGTCAGCAAAGCGGCGGAGATCGCACCAGCGGGACCGGGCTGTGCGGCCATCACGCGCGCTTCGAGTGTTGTTCGCAAGCCTGATAGCGGGGGCGCTTGCCCTGCGCCTGACGTCACCTCGGCGGGGCCAATGGCGAAGCCCACGCCGCCTTGGCCGCTGAAATGGGCGTTGCGTTGGAAATCCCAGGCGCCCGGATAGGCTGGCGCGGCGGGCGGGCGGATCAGCGCCCTGACGCGCAGCAGATCGCCCGGGGCTGGCCTTGCGCCGTCATCACTTCGCAGGCGCAGACGCAGGCTGCGCTCCAGGGTTGGTGCCTCAGGCCCAAGCCTTGCTTGTGCCAGCGTGACCCTCAGCCCCTGGGGCAGGGCTTCGATGTTTTGGACAATGCCTTCAATCACCAGCGCGCGCGATGGCGGCGTGATGGGAGGGGGTGCCCCTTGCGCGTGCCAAAGCACTACCGCGAATCCAAAGCTGCAGGCGGCCATCATCGAACAAAGCCAGCCGCAAAAGGGCAGGCTTCGTGAAACGAAAAAGGTCGCAATCATCAGCGGAGGCGCGAGCCAAATCAGGCGCGGATCAGGTTCCATGCGCAGGCTGAAATAAAGCAGGATGCCCGCGCCCATGGCCACCGGCAGCCAGAGTGCTTGCTGCTGACGTTCGGCCGCAAAGGCGGTTTGTCCCCATGTCAGGACCGCGCGCAACCTGATCCGGATTGCGGTCATGGCAGCACAAAGGAAGCGGAGAGGGATGGTACGGGCACAACCATAGGTTTATATAGAGTTGTCCCGACAACCAAATGGGAAATTGATCAGCCGCCTTGCCTTAGCGCCGATTTCCCCAGCGCGGCTTGTGGTTTAAAGGCGGGGCATCAGGAGAATGACAAGCACACCATGACTGTTCGCACGCGCTTCGCCCCTTCCCCAACCGGCTATCTGCATATCGGCGGGGCCCGTACCGCCTTGTTCAACTGGCTTTTTGCGCGCCACCACGGCGGGGAATACCTGTTGCGGATCGAGGATACGGACCGGGAACGGTCCACCCAGGAAGCGGTTGGTCAGATTCTGGACAGCCTGGCCTGGCTTGGGCTGTCGCCGGATGAACCGCCGGTCTTCCAGGCGCAGCGAGAAGCGCGGCATCGTGAAATCGCGGAAGCGCTGCTGGCGATGGGCAAGGCCTATCGCTGCTGGGCAACGCCCGAAGAACTGGCCGAAATGCGCGAACGCGCCGCCGCCGAAGGCCGCCCACCGCGCTATGACCGCCGCTGGCGGGATCGTGAGCCTGGCCCGGAACAGGCGGGCAAGCCCTTCGCCATTCGCATCAAGGCACCGCTGGAAGGTGAAACCATGGTGCAGGATTTGGTGCAGGGCGAAGTGCGCGTCGCCAATAGCGAATTGGATGACATGATCATCCTGCGGAGTGACGGTACGCCGACCTATCTGCATGCTGTGGTGGTGGATGATCACGATATGCGCATCACCCATGTGATTCGTGGCGATGACCACCTGACCAATACCTTCCGCCAATGCATGGTTTATGACGCGATGGGCTGG
>CAMCEP010000118.1 GCA_945873675.1 Asaia bogorensis | reverse complement strand
TCCGGGCGCCGCTTGTCTTTCCGGGCAAGCGGCGCAAGCATGGTGCGAAGCGGGTGGCGGTGACCCCCGGGCAGGAGGAACGCATCATGGATTTTTCAGGCAAGGTCGGCATTGTAACGGGTGGCGCCAATGGCATTGGCGCGGCAGTGGCGCGCGGTTTTGTCGCGCGTGGCGGCAAGGTGGTGATCGTGGATCGCGACGCCGCGGCTGGAGAGGCTTTGGCAGCCTCCCTTGGTGCATCAGCGCTGTTCCGCACCGCTGATGTCACGAAATCCGCCGATGTCGCGGCTTATGTGAAGGCAGCGCTGGATCGCTTTGGCGCGATTGATTGCTTCCACAATAATGCCGGCATTGAAGGCCGCGTCGCGCGCCTTGCGGAATATGAAGAAGCCGTCTTCGACCAGATCATGGCGGTGAATGTGAAGGGCGTGTTTTTGGGCCTGCGCCATGTGCTGCCGGTGATGATCGCGGCCGGCCGCGGTACAGTTGTGAATACAGCCTCGATTGCGGGGCTGGTGGGTTCACCTGGCATGGCGGTCTATTCCGCTTCAAAGCATGCGGTGAATGGGCTGACAAAAAGCGTGGCGGGTGAGGTCGGGCCGAATGGCATTCGCGTCAATGCCGTCTGCCCCGGCCCGATTGCGACACGGATGATCGAGGAAGTCTCTCGCCAGGTTTCGCCAAACAATCCCAAGGGCGTTGAGGAACGCTATGCGGCGGGGATACCGCTCAGGCGCTATGGTACGGCGGAGGAAGTGGCCAATCTGGTGCTATTCCTGCTGTCTGATCTGTCCAGCAATATGACGGGCGGTGAGTACACCGTGGATGGCGGGCGCACTGCGGCACCCGCCGGGGTTTCGGGGGGTGCTACGCAGTAGAGGGCGTTGGAGCGCCCTTTCCGAAAAGCCAAGTGATTCCACTTGGCTTGAACGGAAGCTAATCCGCGGTCGCGCCGGCGTCTTTCACAATCTCTGCCCAGATCGGCAATTCAGCCTGCACGAAACGGCCAAAGGCTTCTGGGCTTTCACTCGTCAGGGCTTGCAGCCCTTCCTGTGCCAGGCGCGCCTGCACAGATTGCTGTGCAAGTACAGCACGAAAGGCAGTGAAAAGCCGATCCCTAATGGGTGTGGGCAAGCGCGCTGCGGTCCATGCGCCCCACCAGCCCGTAATATCCAAAGCGGGCAGCCCGGCTGCCTCACTGCCCAGCACATCAGGAATAGCGGGTGAGGGTAAGCGCGTGCTGAGCGACAGCGCTTTCAGTGTCCCGGCGCGGATTTGCGGCAGGGCCACGGGCGGCGTGCCGACCAGGATTTGCACATCGCCCGCCAGCACGGCTTGCAGGGAAGGCGCGCCACCGCGGAAGGGCACATGGGTGATATCTTCACCCGTTACTTTAGCAAGCTTGGCGCCGACCAAATGGCTTGGCGTGCCAATGCCTGGCGTGGCGTAATTCCAGCGCCCCGGTTGGGCGCGCATCCGCGCGGCAAGCTCCGCCAGGTTATTGATCCCGGCATCGGCGCGCACGGCAATGATCAGCGGCAAATCGCTGATCCGCGTGATGGGCGTGAAATCATTGATGGGATCAAAGGGCAGGCGGCGATAAAGGGCTGGGTTCACCGAATGGGTGAAATTGCCACCAAGCAGAATGGTGTAGCCATCGGGTTCGCTCCGCGCGACATGTTCGGCGGCGATATTGGAACCAGCGCCGGGGCGGTTATCCACAAGAATGGTCACGCCGCCCAATTCGCGGGCGAGGGGTTCGCTGAGGGTACGCGCCAGAAAATCGCCAGACCCGCCGGGCGGGAAGCCAACCACAAGCCGAATGGGTCGCCCCGCCGGCCAGGCAGCGCCGGATTGCGCGGCGGCTGGTTGTGATACGGCGGCAAGCGCAAAGGGCGCGGCCATAAGGCTTCTTCTGCGGATCATGGTTTTCTCCCGGTCACGCGCGATTGAGCCTAGCGCGCTGCTTATAGCTTTGCAGGCTAGCCTACTGCGCGCAATCCAGTGGCCTAGCTTAGGAAGCCCCCAACCGCTTCCAAACCCCATCCGCATGGGCAATCAACTTATCGCCCGCAGTCAGGCGCCCGCGCACGAATACGATTGAACGCGTGACACGCATGACCTCGCCCTCTGCCACCAGAAAATCGCCCTTCTTGGCGCCGGAGATGAAATGCACATTCAATTGAATGGTAACATTCGGCCCGCGATCCGCAGCTTCCCAAACGGTATGGCCAAGCGTTTGATCCAGAAAGGTGGAAATCATGCCGCCATGGACAATGCCATGGATATTGCTGTGCTTTTCTTCCACCAGCAGGCCATGCAGGCGCCGCCCGTTCACAGTTTTCTGCCAGAAGGGGCCAACCAAAGCGGGGAAGCCATCCTCATGCCAGACGAAATCGGTCCAGCCATCGGCAGCGGGGTCATATTGGGTCTTCACGTTCATGCTACGGGTGTAACCCAAAGCGGGCAGAGGTGAAATGCTGGACCTCGTCAGACGCGGTGTCAGGGTTTAACCTTGCGCCATGCTCGCTTTTTGTCCCGATGGCTTCTTTTGCGACCGCGCCGGCAGGCTGCGGCCCATAAGCGCCGTGTGACATGACGCAGCGCTTATGGATACCGCCTGCGCTCTGGCAAAGCATGCCGTATCTGCCGGCCTTCTTTCCTGATCTCATTGTGCTGCCCGAAGGCGCACCCTGCCCGGATGGCGCCTTGATCGCTGGCGAAGGCGCGGCAGCCTTCCACGAGGGGCCTTGGTCAGCGCCGCGCTTTCATGATGTGCAGCGCGCCGTGGGGCTTGTGGTTCCAGGCCTGCCAGCGCCGCCGCATACCTCGGATGAACGGCTGGAAGCCGCGCAGCGCGCTGCCCTGCCATTTTCCCGTTTCGCAGACCCTTTCCGCGCCAAACCAACAAGCCTGGCCGATGCCTTGGATATCCTAACCCTTTGGCATGTGACCGAAGCCGAGAACCGCCGCATTGGAGCTTTCTTGCATATGCAAGACTGGAAGCGTGACGCCATCGCCCGCATGTTTGGTCATGGTAACGGCCATCCGCCTTTCGCCGAAACACCCGCCGCAGCTCTCGCGCAAAACCATGGTGCCGTGCTGGCCTGGGCCGCGCGGCTTACGCGAGAGGCCGAAGGGCATACGGCGGTGCCGATCTGGCGCGTGGAAGATGGCTTCATTCGCTCGATTGGGCTTGGCGTGAATTTCACGCCGGCTGCATCACTCGCGATTGATCCGATCGGCATGCATTACGATGCAACGCGGCCTTCGCGGCTTGAAGGCATATTGGCTGAGAAGGCGTTTCCGCCCGAATTGCTCGCGCGCGCCGCAGCTTTGCGCATGGAAATCCTGCGCCACAACATCACCAAATATAATGTCACTGGTGCAGTCAGGCCCTTGCCGCCCAGCCCTGGCCGCAAGCGTATTTTGGTCGTGGGGCAGGTGGAAGATGATGCGTCGATCATATTCGGGGCGGGGCGGGTGCGCAGCAATCTCGGCTTGCTCCGCGCGGTGCGGGAAGCCGCGCCGGATGCCTACATCATCTGGAAGCCGCACCCGGATGTGCAAAGCGGCTATCGGCGTGGCTATGTTCCTGCGCGCAGGGCCGCGCAATTTGCTGATCTGGTGCTTATGCAAGGCAATATTGGGCCGATATTTGCGCAGGTGGATGCGCTGCATACCATGACAAGCCTGGCGGGGTTTGAAGCGCTGTTGCGTGGCTTGCCCGTGACCTGTTGGGGAAGACCATTTTACGCTGGCTGGGGCCTCACCACCGATATGGAAAACTGCGACAGGCGACAGCGCAAATTGACCCTGGATGAATTGGTCGCGGGCAGCCTGATCCTTTATCCGCGCTATCAGGACCCTGTAACAGGGCTGCCCTGCACGCCGGAAGTGCTGCTGGAACGCCTGTCCGATCCCGGCGACTGGGCCGCCATACCGCCCCGTAACCCCGCCTATCTGGCATGGTGGAAGCTGCAAGGGCTTATGCTGCGTGGTTTGCGCCATATCAGGCTGGTGCGGCGATAGAGGTCCTGAGCTTGGAGTGACATGCCGGGCCTCGCCAGATGCGCGTTGAAGCGTTAGCCTTTGCCTCATGAAGCTTTTTCATTCCGCCGGTTCCCCCTATGCCCGCATCGCCCGCATGGCGGTGCTGGAACTTGGTCTCGCAGACCGTATTCCCTTTGTGGAAACCACGTTGCGAGACCCCGCATCCACCCTGCTGCCGCATAACCCGGTGGGGCGCGTGCCTTCACTGGTGCTGGCGGATGGCACAACGGTCACGGAAACCACGCCCATTCTGATGGTGCTGGATAGCCTTGTTGCGCCCGACAAGCGCCTTCTGGGTGATGGTGCGGATGGCTGGAAGCGCCTTGCCGCTTATGGCCGCGTGCTTGGCATGCTGGATGGCATTGCGGTCTGGAACCGGGAATTGCGCCGGCCCGTGCATGAAAGATCACCCGGCGTGATTGCTTTGGAAGAAACCCGTGCTGCGCGCATTGCCGCCGCGCTTCAGGAAGATGTGGCGCGGGGCGCCTATGTCGCACCTGATGCCGGCTTCCTGGCGCTGCTGGCAGTGCTTGGCTATTGCGAAAGGCGCCATCGTGTTTGGGCCTGGCGCGATAGCTTGCAGGGTCTGGCCACCTGGTTTGACCGCGCGTCAGACCGCCCATCCTTCGCCGCCACCATGCCGCCGGTGAGTGGCATCTGACATGCTCCCCCCAGCACCCCGCCATAATGGCGGCCCGCCGCTGGAGGAGGAGGAGGATGTCAATGCATCCTGGCGCGCCTGGCATTGGCGCCGCGCCCATAAGCGCGCCTGGAAAACCCCGCCGCGCGAGATTGCGCTAAGGCGCTTGGCGCGCGCCGAGGAACTCGGCATTACCTATAAGGAATATACGCTCGAGATTCTGGAGCGTGGAAAGTATCTTTAGTCAGGCGTCAGCACCGCCTCCAGCGTCATCAGCACGGGATTATCGCCGGGCGTCAGCACGCCCGCGCTCAAATGCCCGGTCAAATCCACCATGGCCACATCAAGCCTTGTGGCACCTGGGCGGATCAGCCCGTCGCGGACCAGCATTTCGGTCGCGAAATTATCCACGGGCGGCGCATTGTCATAGCGCGCGCCGATGATGCTGCCGACACCGCCATGCAGCCGCGCCGCACCGAAGCCGGCGTTCGCCACCGCCGCTTCAAGTGCTGCGGTAATGTCCTGATTCGGGCAAAGCCGGATCGCGATGCCATTCGCGCTGCCCGCACTTGGCGGCGTGGTGGCCACAGGCGTGAAAAGCTTGAAGCCGGTTTCCGCATCCTGGCGCGCTTCAAACCGAGCGCCGGCAATGAGCACCCCTTGCGCGCGAATGGGCGCGGCGATGGTGGTTTCCTCCGGCAGCATATGGCCACCGCCGGCGCGGCCATCGGCTTCGTTCCAGAAGCCATGGCAGTGAAAGAAGGGCGCGCCATCACGAAAACCAACCGTGATGGAGGCGATATCCAGCCGAGTCTCACCAGCAGGGCGAAAGGTGTCGCTGTAATAGGCAGCGTGGGATGGATCGGGTGCCAGGGCTGGGATCACATAAGCAAACGGCCCAAATGCCCCGCCTGAAAGCGTGAGGCACCCGCCCTCAGCCCCATGCGCCCGCGCCAGATCATGCAGCGCCGTCAGCAGGCTGGCGCCGCGCGGCAATTCAACGTCAATCGCCTGGGCACGCACCGGATGGGCGATGATGCGTTCAGGCCCAATAGGCCCCGGTTGCTGGATATGGCGCATAAACTTTCTGCCCCCCTGTCAGTCGCCGCCCAGTGTCGAGAGGTTTTAGTGCAGCGTAAACACCCCATTGGCGTAGCGAAGCTCTGCCGGGCGCGTCAGCGCGGTGGAAGCCACCCGCACCGAATGCAACGGCCCATCAATCTCGCGCTGCCAAAAGGCCAGGAAGCGGTCCAATTCCGGGAAATCCGGCGCCCGGTCCAGCTTCTGCCAAATGAAGCTTTGCAACACATGCGGGTGATCCGGGAGATGATAAAGCAATTCCGCCGTGGTCAGCCGCCAATCCGGGATACGCACCACGCTTTCCAACCCCTGAAGCTTAAGGCTCATCTTCCCTTCCCCTTGCCGCCAACGGACCCAATGGTGACACGCGCCACCTGCGCCTTTGGCAAGCTTGCCATGAGGACTCCAGGGATTTGCAAGAAAATTATTTGATATCAACATATTGGCACTAGCATTCCCCGAGTGCTGCCAAACGCTTGACGCGCCGCGCCGCGCGGCCTAAGTCGCTGGCACTCCTCTGGGGGGAGTGCTAACGGCCGGGGTGCTTCGGCAATCGGTCAGGCTTCCCAGAGCGAGCCGTCATCAACCCGAGGCTCAGGAGAGGACCATATGGCCTTTCGTCCCCTACATGACCGTGTTCTGGTTCGCCGCGTTACTGCGGAAGAAAAGAGCGCTGGTGGTATCATCATCCCCGACACCGCTAAGGAAAAGCCGCAAGAAGGCGAAGTCGTCGCCGTCGGCTCCGGCACCTTGAACGAAAAGGGCGATCTTCGTCCGCTCGACGTCAAGGCTGGCGATCGCATCCTTTTCGGCAAGTGGTCCGGCACCGAAGTGAAGCTGAATGGCGAGGAGCTCCTGATCATGAAGGAATCCGACGTCATGGGCATCCTGACCGCCTGATCGCCGAATTTCCAATCAGAACCTGAAAAGGACACGCAAACATGGCTGCTAAGGACGTTAAGTTCGGCGCCCACGCGCGGGAGCGGATGCTCCGCGGCGTGGATATCCTGGCCGACGCTGTAAAAGTCACCCTCGGCCCCAAGGGCCGCAATGTCGTCATCGACAAAAGCTTCGGCGCGCCGCGCATCACCAAGGACGGTGTGACGGTTGCGAAGGAAATCGAACTGGCTGACAAGTTCGAAAATATGGGCGCGCAGATGGTGCGCGAAGTTGCCTCCAAGACCAATGACACGGCGGGCGATGGCACCACCACCGCGACCGTTCTTGCCCAGGCTATCGTGCGCGAAGGCGCCAAGGCGGTTGCCGCCGGCATGAACCCGATGGACCTTAAGCGCGGTATCGACAAGGCAGTTGCCCATGTCGTGGCCGAGCTTGAATCCAAGACGCGCAAGATCACCACTTCTGCCGAAGTGGCGCAGGTTGGCACGCTTTCCGCCAATGGCGAATCCGAGATCGGCGAAATGATTGCCCAGGCCATGGAAAAGGTCGGCAATGAAGGCGTCATCACGGTTGAAGAAGCCAAGTCCATCCAGACCGAACTTGATGTCGTTGAAGGCATGCAGTTCGACCGCGGCTATGTCTCCCCGTATTTCATCACGAATGCGGAAAAGATGATCGCGGAAATGGACAATCCGTACATCCTGATCTTCGAAAAGAAGCTGTCTCAGCTTCAGCCGATGCTGCCGCTGCTCGAAGCGGTTGTGCAGTCCGGCCGTCCGCTCGTGATTGTGGCCGAAGATGTGGAAGGCGAAGCGCTCGCGACCCTCGTGGTCAACAAGCTGCGCGGTGGCCTGAAGATCGCGGCCGTGAAGGCGCCTGGCTTCGGTGATCGTCGCAAGGCGATGCTGGAAGACATCGCGATCCTGACCGGTGGTGAAGTGATCAGCGAAGATCTTGGCATCAAGCTGGAAAGCGTCACGCTGGCGCAGCTCGGCCGCGCCAAGATGGTGCGCATCGAGAAGGAAAACACCACCATCGTTGATGGCGCTGGTGAGAAGGACCAGATCACTGGCCGTTGCGAGCAGATCAAGGCGCAGATCGAAGAAACTACTTCGGACTACGACCGTGAAAAGCTGCAGGAACGTCTGGCGAAGCTCGCCGGTGGCGTTGCCGTGATCCGCGTCGGTGGTTCCACCGAAGTGGAAGTGAAGGAACGCAAGGACCGCGTGGACGACGCGCTGCATGCGACCCGCGCTGCCGTTCAGGAAGGCATCGTGCCTGGTGGTGGCGTGGCACTGCTCCGCGCTTCGACCAACCTCGGCGGCCTCAAGGGTGCCAATAATGATGAG
>CAMCEP010000117.1 GCA_945873675.1 Asaia bogorensis | reverse complement strand
CCGCTTCATCCACATAGCGGAAGGCCACCAAGTCTTCGCCTTCGAGCCGATCAAGCGTTGCATCATCGGCGAAGTAATTGCCATCGCCATGCGCCATGGGGGCGCGGAAGCAATCGCCCTTCTGCCACAACCCGGTGAAGGGCGTGGCGGCCCGTTCCACCCGCAAACGGCAATCCATGGAAAGGAAGCGCAGAGTCGCGTTACGCAGCAAACCGCCCGGCAGCAACCCGGCTTCGATCATGATCTGAAAACCGTTGCAGACGCCAAGCACATGCCCGCCGCCCGCGGCAAAATCCACCACCGCACGCATGATGGGCGATTGCGCCGCCATGGCCCCGCAGCGCAGGTAATCGCCATAGGAAAACCCACCCGGCAGCACCACCAGATCAAGCCCCGCGGGCAGCGCCGCTTCGCGGTGAAACAGCATGGCCGGTTCGCGGCCAGAGGCGCGCTTCAATGCAAGCCGCATATCCCGCTCTCGGTTCGTGCCGGGGAATACTATGATCGCAGCCTTCATGGCCTTCAGGTCCTGATCAGGCGAAGCCAATGCAGCCCGCCCATGAATAACATCGTCACCAGCGCGGCGAGCGCCGCCGCCGTCACCCAGCGATTGATCGTGCGTTTGCCGCGCGCCACCATATTGCCGCGGGCCACCACCGGCGCGCGCCGTTCGCGCCAGCGCAGCCCCATGGCAATCAGCACGGTCAGCACCAGCATCGCGATCAGGCTGGCCTTGATCACCTCAGACGATCTCCACCCGGAAGCTTTCGATCACCGTATTGGCCAAAAGCTTGCGCGCCATATCCTCAGCCGCCTGCTTGGCGTGGGCCGGGTCGGTTTCCGCTAGGTCAAGTTCAATCACCTTGCCTGCACGCACATCACGCACGCCGCCAAAACCAAGGCCTTCCAGCGCGTTGCCAATAGCCTTGCCCTGAGGGTCCAAAACGCCCGCCTTGGGCATCACATAAACGCGGGCCTTCATTGAATCGCCTCCGGCCCCTTCATGTCGCGCACGCCGGCTTCGGGCAGGATACCCAAGCGCCGCGCCACTTCCTGATAGCCTTCTTCGACCTTACCCAGGTCTCGGCGGAATCGGTCCTTGTCCATTTTCTCGCCGGTTTTTGCATCCCAAAGCCGGCAATTATCCGGGCTGATCTCATCGGCCAGCACGATGCGCATTTCCTCATTTTCCCAAAGCCGGCCGAATTCCAGCTTGAAATCGACAAGCGTAATGCCGACCCCAAGCAATAGCCCGGTCAGGAAATCATTGATGCGCAGCGTCAGCGCGATCATGTCATCCAGGTCATGCGTTGAAGCCCAGCCGAAGCAGGTGATGTGTTCTTCCGCCACCATCGGGTCATTCAGCGCGTCATTCTTGAAGTAATATTCAATGATGGAACGCGGCAGGCGTTGGCCTTCCGGAATGCCCAAACGCTGGGCAAGCGAACCGGCGGCGACATTGCGCACCACAACTTCAAGCGGGATGATCTCAACCTCTCGGATCAGCTGTTCGCGCATGTTGAGCCGGCGGATAAAATGCGTCGGGATGCCAATTTCGGTCAGGCGCATCATCAGATATTCGCTGATGCGGTTGTTCAGCACGCCCTTGCCGGTGATGGTACCTTTTTTCTTGGCATTGAAGGCAGTGGCGTCATCCTTGAAATACTGCACCAAGGTGCCAGGTTCCGGCCCCTCGAACAGGATTTTTGCTTTACCTTCATAGAGTTGGCGGCGACGAGCCATGGGTCAGTCATCCTTTGGCCCACCATCCAAGGGCGGAAGGCGGCGCGTTGGCAAAGTATAGCAGCCCTATCCAAGGGTCGCCACTTTGGGCCCCGAGTCGACTGCTCAGCCCAAGTGTTCAAGGTCCTTGAAGCCGCCCTCCCCCGGTGGCGCTGGGCAAAAACGCCAAAGCCTTTCCCCTGTCGCGCTAAAACCCAAAAGACTGGAAGAGACAGTCCCATACCCCGCCAGCAGCGGCACTTTCAGCGTCGCGGCCAAATCCCCCTCATGGCTGTCATCGGCCAGGCGTTCTTCCCAGGCGCGCCAATCGCCCCGCGCGGGCTCAGGCACGGCGGCAGCGCGAAAACGCGGCAAATGGCGCCGTGTGCGGGGGTGGCTTTCATCATTGGGCGGATGGGATGTCACCATCGAAAGCCCGGGCGCCATTACCATGGCTTGCGGGCGCCCTTCCCCCAAAGCTTCGATGTAGTAAGCCCCGCGTTGATCCGCGACCACCAGGTTGAAGGGACGCCAGGCGCCGGCATCAAGGCGGGTGATGGCCTCCATCGCCGCTTCGGCCGTCTCGGCATTCGCGGCCATCAGGGGCAATTCGCCCCGGCTCCGTTTGCCAGGTGCGGGGCCAAGGCTGCCGGGGCGGTTTAAGGCTGCCGCCAGCACGCCCTTGGGGCCAAACGCCATCCAACTGCCGCCGGCGCTGCGGTCTCGCCCGCCGATCACCCCGGGATAGTCGGACCACCAGGCCGCCGGCGCATCCCAGGCGCGATCCGCCCTTTCATCCCGATTGGCGGCAATCAGCATCGGCCATTCATGATCAGGCCGGTTGAGTAAAATCAGCGTGCACATTGTGCCCTGAAATTGCGCCGCATGGCGGCAGCGCGCAAGCTAGCTTCAGAAGCGGAAATTGAGCGAAACGCCAGGACGCCCATAATGGCCGTAACGCGGATAAGGCGCCGGCACGTAATAGGCCGGCGGCGGCGCATAATAAACCGGTGGAGGAGCGTAATAGACCGGTGGCGGTGGCGGCGCGTAATAGGCGGGCGGCGGCATAATTACCACCGCCCCGTGACCATGCGGATAGGGCTGCGGCCTGTGGTGATAACCATAGCCATAACCATATTGTGGATGGGCGCTTGCCGGCGCGGCAGTTAGCGCCAAACCAGCCAAACCCAAGGCCAGAAAAGCAACATGACGCAGCTTCAAGGTCATGGCGACGACTCCCTTAATTTCGCAAGCATGCTCCCGCCAAGCGGCAGAAAAAAGGCATTCTCACAGGTCCAGCATCATTGGTTCCAGCGCATCGCCAAGCGCGATATTTCCGCCTTCCAAAACCTCAGCATAAACCCCCAAATCCGCATGGCCGAAATGCCGGCGCAAATCACGCGGCGGGTCGGCATCGCGCGCGGCGGTTTCCGGGTTCACCTCGGTCGCGGCGCAACGCACGATGCGCTTCACCACCTTAAGACGCACCTGGCCGATCTGGATTTCCTTACCAATCCAATCAAACTCCACCCAGGGCCGCCCGCCCGAGAAATAGAAATTCGCGCGAAAGCGGAGCGGGTCCAGCACCATGCCAGCTTCGGCTTCCAGCGCATGCAGGCTACCAAGGCCAATAATGGAAACCACCTTCATCGCCACATCGGAGAAGCGATGGCCCGGCGCCTCGATGAAGCGGGGTTCGCCGCGGGCTTCCGGGCCCAGGAAATCAGTGAGGTAGTGCGCAATCGCCGCTTTGCCTTCCTCGGTCCGTGTATCGCCCAAAAAGGGTGCTGCGCCGGGGGCGCGGATGGCCAGACTGCCATCATGCGGATCAAAGGCGGTATGCAGCAGGGCAAGCCGTTCATTGGCCATCAGGCAGCCGAAATTGCGCTTGGAAAGCCAGCGGGGGGCGGCCACATCAAAGGGCGCATCCCCTTGCGCCAGCGCAAAGCGCCGGTCATGCGCCAGCATTTCGCCGGGCGTCAGCGCCACGGCTTCCAAAGCCTCGGCGGATAGGCCCTTCACCGGGTAGCGGTAGATCTTTTCAATACGCATCGGACACCCCCTTGAAGCAGATCAAGGCAAGATACCACATATCAAGCATTCTGGTGTCATTCGTTGCCCATTCGGGGGCGAGGGGCATCGTCCGCTCAGGAGAGGGACCACATGGATATCGAAAAATTTACCGACCGCGCCCGCGGTTTTCTGCAAGCGGCGCAAACCATTGCCATTCGCGAATTCCACCAGCAGGTGACGCCCACGCATTTGCTGAAGGCGCTGCTGGATGATGCGGAGGGCGCGGCAAGCGGCCTGATCCGCGCTGCCGGGGGTGATCCGATTCGCGCCAAGAACGCGGTTGAATCCTATATCTCCCGCCTGCCGAAAGTGACCGGCGGCGGCGCTTCCGCACAACCGAGCTTCACTGCCGATATCGTGCGCATCCTTGGCAATGCCCAGGAACAGGCGAATCGTGCCGGCGATGCCTTTGTGGCGCAGGACCGCGTACTGGTGGCACTCGCTGGCAGTGAAGGCGATGCCGGGCGCGCGCTCCGCGTAGCGGGGGCAGAGCCTGACAAGCTGGAAAAAGCCATTGCGCAAATCCGCAAGGGCCGCACGGTCAATAGCCAGAACGCCGAAGACAGCTTCGATGCGCTAAAGAAATACGCGCGCGACATCACCGAAGTGGCGCGCCAGGGCAAGCTTGACCCGGTGATCGGCCGCGATGAGGAAATTCGTCGCGCCATTCAGGTGCTTGCCCGCCGCACCAAGAACAACCCGGTGCTGATCGGCGAACCGGGCGTCGGCAAGACCGCGATTGTGGAAGGCTTGGCGCTCCGCATCGTCAATGGCGATGTGCCAGAAGCCTTGAAGACCAAGCGCGTCATGGCGCTGGATCTTGGCTCCATGATCGCAGGCGCCAAATATCGCGGTGAGTTCGAGGAACGTCTGAAAGCCGTGCTGGCGGAAGTGCAGCAGGCGGAAGGCGAAATCATCCTGTTCATTGATGAAATGCACACGCTGGTCGGCGCGGGCAAGGCGGATGGGGCGATGGATGCCTCAAACCTGCTCAAACCCGCCTTGGCGCGCGGCGAATTGCATTGCATTGGCGCCACGACGCTTGATGAATATCGCAAACACGTGGAGAAAGATGCGGCGCTGGCGCGGCGCTTCCAGCCGGTTTTTGTTGGTGAGCCGAGCGTGGAAGACACAATCTCCATCCTGCGTGGTATCAAGGAAAAATACGAACTCCATCACGGCGTGCGCATTGCAGATGGTGCGCTTGTGGCCGCTGCGACACTTTCCAATCGCTACATCACGGATCGCTTCCTGCCCGATAAGGCGATTGATTTGGTAGACGAGGCTTCATCGCGCCTTCGCATGCAGGTGGATAGCAAGCCCGAAGAATTGGATGCGATTGACCGCGACCTCATGCGCCTCAAAATCGAACGCGAAGCGTTGAAGAAGGAAGATGACGCGGCGTCGCGTGATCGGCTACTGAAGCTTGAGAAGGAATTGGCGGAGCTTGAGGAAAGCTCCTCCGCCATGACCACACGCTGGGAAGCGGAAAAGGGCGAGGTGGTTGAAAGCCAGAAGCTCAAGGAAGAATTGGACAAGGCGCGGACCGAGGTTGAACTGGCGCAGCGCCGCGGCGATCTGACCAAGGCTTCCGAACTGCTCTATGGCGTTATCCCAGGCATTGAAAAGAAACTGGCTGATGCCGGCAATGGCGATACCAAGCTGGTCAATGAAGCCGTAACGGAAGAAGGCATTGCGGCGGTAGTGAGCCGCTGGACCGGTATTCCCGTTGAGAAAATGCTGGAAGGCGAACGCGCCAAGCTGCTGCGGATGGAAGACCAGTTGCGCAAGCGCGTGGTCGGCCAGGAAGAAGCGCTTGAAGCGGTTTCCAAGGCCGTGCGCCGCGCACGCGCGGGCTTGCAGGACCCTAATCGCCCGATCGGCAGCTTCCTGTTCCTGGGCCCAACTGGTGTTGGCAAGACGGAATTGGTGAAATCGCTGGCGGCTTTTCTGTTCGATGATGATCGCGCCATGACGCGCATTGATATGTCGGAATATATGGAAAAGCACGCGGTATCGCGGCTGATCGGCGCACCGCCTGGCTATGTTGGCTATGAAGAAGGCGGTGCGCTGACGGAAGCCGTGCGGCGGCGGCCATATCAGGTGATCCTGTTCGATGAGGTAGAAAAGGCACATGATGATGTCTTCAATGTGCTGTTGCAGGTGCTGGATGATGGACGGCTGACGGATGGCCAGGGGCGGACGGTTGATTTCCGCAACACCATCATTGTGCTGACCAGCAATCTGGGTGCCCATGCCATCGCGGAATTGCCGGAGAGCACCGATATCGAAGCAGCGCGCCCGGCGGTGATGCGTGCCGTGCGCGAACGCTTCCGCCCGGAATTTCTGAACCGGCTGGATGAGATTGTGCTGTTCCGGCGCCTGGCACGCGGGGATATGGCTTCGATTGTGGATATCCAATTGCGCGGCCTCAGGCGGCTTTTGGAAGATCGCAAAATCACGCTCACGCTGGATGAAGCGGCGCGCGAATGGCTCGCGGAAGCGGGGTACGATCCGGTGTATGGCGCGCGGCCCTTGAAGCGCGTCATTCAACGGAACCTGCAGGACAAGCTTGCGGGGCTATTGCTGGAAGGCAGCGTGAAGGATGGCGAAAGCCTGAAGGTCACGGCCAGCCCCGATGGGCTGGAAGTGCGCCAGGCCGCGCCGGAGGCGGAGCCGGCGGAAGCCGCCTGACGGGGCTTGATCAGGCGCCGCATTCGCGCAAGCTTTCGGCCATCCAGGCAGGGGGCATAACGAATGCGGCGCAGGATTTTTCTGGGAACAAGTGCGGCGATGTTGGCCGGGGCAGCCCAGGCCCAGCATCACGGGCACCATGGGGCGAATATACCGGCTGATCAAATGTCCGCACTGCGCGGACCCAATCCGCAGGCCCTAACGCCTGAGCAATTGGCGCAGCGTGTGGTGACCAGCCCCGCGCCAGCAGGTGCGCCTGGGCGTTGGGTGTCGCGCGCACCGCTTCCCCTGCCGCGCAGTGAAATGGCCTGGGCCACGGCCTGGGCTGGCAAGCTGCATGTCATTGGCGGCTATGCCCAAGGCCAGGTGGATAAGCCCTATCACCATGTCTATGACCCGGCGGCGGATCGCTGGCAGGAAGCCGCACCTTTGCCGCGCGGCGCGAACCACGTTGGTGTGGTTGCCGATGCGGGCCGGATTTATGCGCTGGGCGGTTTCACCGAACAGAACCGCGCTTCCGACACCAAGGCATTTGTTTATGATGTTGCGGCGGATCGTTGGTCCGCCATCGCACCCATGCCGCGCCCACGCGGTGCCGGCGCTGTCGCGGCTGTGGGTGGCAAGATCTATCACATCGGCGGCGCAACTGATCCTTCACCCGAACGCGCCAGCATTTCCTGGAATGAGGTCTATGATCCCCAGGCCGACAAGTGGACTCTACTCCGCCCGCTGCCGGCGGGGCGTGACCATGCGGGCATCGTGGTTTGGGAAGGGCGGATTCACATTGCCGGCGGTCGCTTCAACACCTTTGAGAATAATACCGGCCTGCATCACGTCTATGATCCGGCGAGCGATACTTGGCGGCTGCGCGCGCCGATCCCGACACCACGTTCAGGCCATGGCATGGTGGTGCTGCGCGGGCGCTTCTGGTGCATGGGCGGTGAGGAACGGCTTTATGACGCGCAAAACCGCCCGATTGATCGCGTGATCGGCACGGTGGAATCCTATGATCCCGCCACCGATAGCTGGCAGCATCACGCCCCCATGCCGACACCACGGCATGGTTTGGGCGCGGCGCTGATTGGCGATTGGATCTATGTCGCGGGAGGCGGGCCAATTGTAGGCGGCGGCATCCAGACCGCGGTACATGAGGCTTTCACGCCGGGGTAACTCACCTCTCAAAACCCCGCGAATTTCAGCACCAACCCCGCAATCGCGGTAAAGCCAAGGCTGCGCGCCAGCCCTTGCTTCATCGCGAAAAGCAGTACGGCGGCGAAGACTGCTAGTGCCAGCGCCGCCGGATCAAGGCTGCTCAGCACCGGCAGATCAAGCCGGATCGGCCCATAGCTGCTGACCTGCACATCGCGGAAAATCACGCGCAACCCGAACCAGAGCGCGAGGTTGGCAATCACACCCACCACCGCCGCCGTCACCGCACCCAAAGCACCCTTCAAGCGCGGCGCGGCATGCAGTTTTTCGACGAAAGGCGCGCCGAGGAAAATCCAGGCAAAGCACGGTGCGAAAGTAACCCACAGCGTCAGCACAC
>CAMCEP010000116.1 GCA_945873675.1 Asaia bogorensis | reverse complement strand
CCACGATCGCGAAGCTGATTGGCGAATTCCACCACCAGAATGCCGTTCTTCGCCATCAACCCAATCAGCAAGACCATGCCAATCTGGCTAAACACGTTCAGCGACTGCCCCGTTACCCAAAGCGCCAGCAGCCCACCCGTCACCGCAAGCGGTGTGGAAAGCAGAATGACAAAGGGGTGGATGAAGCTTTCGAACTGCGCCGCAAGCACCAGGAACACCACCAACAGCGCCAGCGCGAAGGTCACGTAAAGTGCGCCAGAGCTTTCACGGAATTCCAGGCTCTGCCCCAGATAGGAAATACGTGCTTCCTGCGGCAGCACTTCCTTCGCGGTCCGGTCAAGGAAATCCAAAGCGTCGCCCAAGGAATAGCCAGGCGCCAAGGATGCCTGAATGGTGATCGCGCGGACACGATCCTGACGCGAAAGGGTTTGTGCACGCGCACGTTCCGAAAGCGCTACCACATTGGAAAGCGGCACCAGCCCGCCAGTTCCCGTCCGCACAAAGACATTCTGCAAATCGTAAGGTGAAAGCCTGGCGGATTCCGGTGCCTGCAACAGCACCTTATATTCCTGCCCACCCACGACATAGGTTGTGACTTCGCGCGATCCCATCATGGTTTCAATCGTGCGGCCCACAGCAGCAATGGAAATGCCAAGATCGGCGGCCTTGCGCCGGTCAATATCCACCCGCACTTCCGGCTTGGTTTCCTTGAAATTATGGTCAAGGTTCAGCAAGCGTGTGTTGGTGCGCGCCTTTTCAAGAAACACATCGCGCCAGGCGATCAGCGTATCGTAATCCGGCCCACCGATCACGAATTGCAACGGCGGTTGGAAGCCGCGCTGCCCAAGAGAAGGGGGGTTCAAGGCAAAGCCACGAATACCTGGAATACTTGACACCAGCGGGAATATTTCTGCGGCAATGGCCTGTTGTTTGCGCTCACGCTCACTCCACGGGGCCAAGCGCACAAAGACATTGGCGATATTGCCGACGGCAGGGCGTTGGAAACCACCAACAGTCGCGAAAACCGCGTAAGCTTCGCCATTGTCCAAATAGCGTTGCAGCAGGCTTTCCAAGCGCATGACATGTTCAATGGTGTAAGGAAAGGATGCGCCCTCAGGACCGGTGGTCGGAATAATAACCACGCCACGGTCTTCGGTTGGCGCGAATTCCTTGGGCAAAGCATTGAACAGCACCACGGCAAATAGCGACATGGCCGCCGATGCGCCCATGACAAGCAGCGGCGCGCGCAAAGCGCGATCAAGTGTCCAGCGCAAGCCTTCATTGAGCGCAAGGAAGAAAGGTTCCGTCAGGCGCACCAGCAGGCTTTCACCTTCATGCGCGCGCAAAAGCTTGGAACACATCATCGGCGTCAGGGTCAGCGCAATCACCCCGGAAAATAGAACTGAGGCCGCCAGAGCCAAGCCAAATTCCGTGAAAAGCCGGCCCGTATTGCCGCCCATAAAGGAAAGCGGCACAAAAACTGAAATAAGCACAAGGGTGGTCGCAATGACGGCGAAGGCGATTTCACGCGAACCAAGCAGGGACGCAAGAAGTGGATCTTCCCCCAATTCGATGCGCCGATGCACATTTTCAAGCACCACAATGGCATCATCCACCACAAGCCCAATAGCCAGCACCAGCCCGAGTAGCGTCAGCACATTGATCGAAAAGCCCATCACCGCCATGGCCATGAAGGACGCGACAATGGAAACAGGAATGGCAACAGCAGGGATGATGGTGGCACGCACAGACCGCAGGAAAAGGAAGATCACGCCAACCACCAGCGCAAGCGCAATCATAAGCGCGTGTTCCACCTCATAAATAGATTGCGCGATGAAAAGGCTTTCGTCGTAGCCAACGGTTGTATCAACGCCGGGCGGTAGGCTCGGCTTGATCTTTTCCAGTTCAGCCTTGACGCCTTCGGCGACAGAAAGCGTGTTGGCCGTGGATTGCCGATAAATGCCAAGGCCAATGGCCGGGCGCCCATTGATCCGGTATCCGCCGCGGGTATCTTCCGCGCCAACCTCAATCCGCGCCACTTCTCCCAACAGCACCTGCGCCCCACCTGCGCCACGCGCCACCACAACTTGGCGAAACTGGTCGGGCGAACTCATCCGCGTATCCGTGCGCACCGTCAATTCGCGGGCATTGCTTTCAATGCGCCCGCCCGGCAATTCCACATTTTCGCGTCGGATCGCGTCTTCCACATCCTGCACGGTCAAGCCACGCGCTGCCAAAGCCTGACGATCAAGCCAGATCCGCATGGAAAAACGACGCTCACCCAGGATCAGTACCTGCGCCACACCTTCAACAATCGCCAACCGATCAACAATGCGCTGACGTGCGACATCCGTGATATCAAGCGGCGAAAGGGTTTCCGAATTGAGCGCGATCCAAAGAATGGGCCGACTATCACCATCTACCTTTTGTACAATCGGCGTATCAGCTTGTTCAGGCAGGCGCGCCAATGCACGCGCCACACGATCGCGCGCATCATTGGCCGCACTATCCACGTCGCGCGTCAGGCGGAATTCCAACGTGATCTGGCTGCGTTCATCGCGCGATTGGGATTGGATGGATTTGATCCCTTCAATCCCCGCGACGGCACCTTCCAGGATTTCTGTGATCTGATTATCCACAACGGGTGCCGAAGCACCGCGATAGGTGGTGATAATCTGGATGATCGGCGGGTCAATCTTCGGGTATTCCCGGATCGGCATTTTGAACAAGGCGGCCAAGCCAAGGACAATCAGCATCAAGCTGATCACCGTCGCAAAGACCGGCCGCTTGATCGAGGTATCGGAAAGGACCATGGCTTCAGGCCTGCTCAGCTTGTCGGACGCGTGATGGTTTCAATGATGCGGACAGGCGCATCCGGGCGCAAGCGCTGAATGCCGCGCACCACCACCGGCTCACCCGCCGCGACACCTTCGCGGATTTCAACTTCACCCGGCAGCCGAAGCCCAAGCTTTACTTCCTGGCGCTTCGCGCGGCCTTCGCGGATCACATAGACAAAGGCGCGATCACCGACAGGGTCTATCGCTTCTTCCGGGATCAATAGGGCCGTTGGCCGTTCTTCCAGCACCATTTCCACATTCAGGAAGAGGCCAGGGCGCAGCGCTTCATCGGCATTGTCGAATTCGCTAATCACGCGCACGCTGCGGGTTGCTGGATCAATGCGTGTATCAATGATCGCGACCTGGCCATTGAAGCGACGGTCGCCATAGGCGGTGCTACGCGCTTGCACCTGCCGGCCAAGCTGAACGCGCGCCAGATAAACTTCAGGCACGGAAAATTCGACACGCACGCGGGAAAAATCATCCAAGGTCGTAATCGCCGTACCGGGCTGGATCAGCGCGCCAAGGCTTACTTGCCGCAAACCAACGCGCCCGCTGAAAGGCGCAGTCACGCGCAATTCCTCAAGCTTCGCCTCACCCTGCCGCACGCGTCCTTCGGCCTGGCGGGACAGGGCTTCCAGTGTATCCAGCCTCTGCGCTGCGATGGTCTGGCCGGCCTGCAAACCGCGCGCGCGCTGTAATTGATTGCGCGCATCATCCAAAATTGCGCGGGCCTGATCAAGTTCCGCAGAAACCGCGCCGGAATCGAGTTCAACCAGGATTTCACCCGCCTGCACCTTCTGGCCTTCGGTGAAGCGGATTTTCGTGACCATACCAACAATCTTGCCGGTGATGGTGACGGCTTCGCGCGCGCGCACCGTGCCAACACTTTCGACCTTGTCCACCACCATGCCGCTGCGCACTGGCTGCACCACCACGCCCACAGGACCTGACGGGCCACCACGCGCGGGCCCCTGTCCGGTATTGGATTGCAGCCCAACCAATTCCAAGGGCTTGGGCAGGCCCCATTCTTCTGCCTTGAAGTGCCAAGCCGCGCCGACACCGGCGATCACGGCCAAAAGACCTAGCTGCGTAATCGTGCGCATATCATTCCAACCCAAGCCGCCCAGCAGGACCGGCACCATGGCAGGACGTGACCGCAAAAGCGGCCCCGGACCGCAGGAGAGAGCCGGGCGAGATCACCAAGCTCAAACAATCTTCTGCCGCGCCACGCGGGCCGCGGCAAGTTTCAGTTTTTTTAGATATGGGCCTAGCCCCCGCCCGGCGCTACCCTGATGCAGCGCGCTTGGCGCCCCGGGACGATTTGGCGGAGCGGTGGCACCCCGGCTTGGCAGCCTTCAATCACCTCGGCACAGCGGGGCGCGAAGGCGCAGCCGGTGGGCACCTTATCCAGCATCGGCGGCGCGCCGGGGATGGTCGTCAGCCGCTTGCCACGCATGCCGGCATGGACAGTCGCCCCCAGCAGGCCCTTCGCATAGGGGTGCAAGGGGCCCGCCATCAGCGCGCCGACAGGGCCTTCTTCCACCACCTTGCCGGCATACATCACCGCCACCCGGTCAGCGATTTCGCCCGCAACACCAAGGTCATGGGTCACAAACACCACCCCCATGCCAAGCTGTTCCTGCAAGGACCGCAGCAGCAGCAGCACCTGGATTTGCACCGTGGCATCCAAGGCCGTGGTCGGCTCATCCGCCAGCAGCAGCTTGGGCCGGCAGGCCAAAGCCACCGCGATCATGGCGCGCTGACGAAGCCCGCCCGATAATTCATGCGGGTAAGCCGAAAGCCGCCGCTTGGCCGAGGGGATTTGGACCAATTCCAGCAATTCCAAGGCCCTGGCATCGGCGGCCGAGCGGCTGGCGCCTTCATGCCGTTGCACGGTTTCTGCGATTTGCCGCCCGATGGTGAAAACCGGGTCGAGCGCCGTCATGGGTTCCTGGAAGATCATCGCCACATCGCCGCCGCGGAAATCGGCAAGCTGGCTTTCACTCATGGCCTGCACATCGCGCCCGGCCACCTGAATTTCGCCCGTCACCTTCGCGGTTTTGGGCAAAAGCTTCATGAGCGCGCGGAGCGTCACCGATTTGCCGGAACCTGACTCGCCCAGAATGCACAGCACCTCCCCAGCCGCAAGGTCCAGATCAACGCCATTGACGGCATGCACGGTGCGGTCGCGGGATTCAAACTTTACATGCAGGTCGCGCAGCCGGATCAGCGGCGCTTCGGGGGTTGGTTTCAACGCCGCGCTCATGCCGCGATCCCCCCAGCTTTACTATGACCACTGCCGGGCAGGGCCATGTGGCAGGCGGCGGTGTGGCCGGGGCTCAGCGTTGCCGCCACTGGCGGGATTTCGGCGCAAATCGCCTCGGCAAAGGGGCAGCGGGTGCGGAAGCGGCAGCCGGAAGGCGGGTTCACCGGATTGGGTGGGTCACCCGTCAGTGGTGGTTCGGTCCGGCGCTGCGCCGGGTCCATGGAAGGCCGCGATGCCAAAAGGGCCCGGGTATAAGGATGCGCCGGGCGGGCATAAATCTCATCCACCGGGCCTTCTTCCGCGACCTGGCCCAGATACATCACCAGCACGCGGTCACTGATATATTGCACCACATTCAGGTCATGGCTGATGAAGACATAGGTCAGGCCGAAGCTTTCCTTGAGGTCCACGAGCAGGTTCAGCACCTGCGCCTCCACGCTTTTATCAAGCGCCGAGACCGGCTCATCCAGAATGACCAAACGCGGGCGGAGTGCGAGCGCGCGGGCGATATTCACCCGCTGGCGCTGACCGCCAGACAATTCATGCGGGTAGCGCCGGGCGAATTGCGCCGGGGCCAAGCCAACCGCGGCTAGCAATTCCCGCGCCCTTTCGCGCGCCTCGGCCGCCGGCACGCCATGGACTTCGGGCGCGAAGGCGATGGTGTCTTCAATCGGCAGGCGGGGGTTCAATGAGGCATAGGAATCCTGAAACACCATCTGCACCTGGCGGCGATATTCCTTGAGCGATATGCCGCCGCCAAGGTCATCACGCCCCACGGCCTCTCCGTCAAAGATCATCTCCCCCGCGCCGGGGTCGAGCAGGCGCATCAGCAGGCGGGCGGTGGTGGATTTGCCGCAGCCGCTTTCGCCCACAATGCCCAAGGTTTCACCTTTTCGGACGCTGAGGGAGACACCATCCACCGCGCGAACTTCCCCCATCTGGCGGCCAAACAGGCCACCCCGGATGGGGAAATGCTTCACGAGGCCTCGGGTTTCGAGCAGAGGCTGGGCGGCGCCGCCGCGATCTGGGGCAGGAGGGGGCAATACCATGATCCTTGATAAGCAAACCCTATGCCGCCAGAAGAACGCACCCGACCGGCTTTTGGGCGATTTTTCGCCTAAAACTTAGTCATAATGCCATTCGCTTTGCAAATTAACTTGGCCCGACTGGATGCCTCGTTTCCTGGCGGCTGGGTTCCGCGTTACCATGCACCTGCTTCAGGAGGGCACATGCCATGCGCGCCGTATTCATCATGATCAAGTGTGAGATGGGCCAAGCCTATCGCGTGGCGCGCGAGATGGCCGATGGCATTCCAGAGCTTTCAGAAATGCATTCCATTTCCGGCCAATACGACCTGCTCGGGAAATTCTACCTGGAAGCGGATCGCGATATCGGGCTTTTCGTGGTGGAGACGATCCAGACCGTGCCCGGCGTGAAGGACACCTATACGCTGCAAACCTTCAACGCTTTTTCCGGGCGCGGGGGCTAAGGCACCACCGCGCCCGGCATAACCTCAATTCTGCGGCATGCCTTCCGGCACAATGGTGCGCACCAGGCTGGCGTCGAGCGATTCATAGGCGTGATAGCCAATCGTCTCATAAAGCTGAGCGCGGGTTTGCATCCGCCCGGCCATGTTATGCGTTCCGCCATCGGATTTGATCGCGCCGTATAGGTCTTCCATGGCGCGGGCCGCGATGCGCAAATGGCTCACGGGCCAGATCACCATGGCATAGCCCATTTGCTGGAATTCGGTGGCGGTAAAGAAGGGCGTGCGGCCGAATTCGGTCATATTGGCCAAAAGCTTCACACCCGGCATGCGAGATGCGAATTCGCGAAACATCTCAGCGGTGGTCAGCGCTTCGGGGAAAATCGCATCGGCGCCGGCTTCCAGATAGCGCTTGGCGCGATCAACGGCAGCATCCATGCCCTCATTTGCCACCGCATCGGTGCGCGCGATGATCACCAGATTGCGCCTGGCTTTCCGCGCCGCTGCGACCTTGGCCGACATCTCATCCACCGGGGCCAGTTTCTTGTCGTTCAAATGGCCGCATTTCTTGGGCAGCAATTGGTCTTCCAAATGCACCGCGCCCGCACCTGCTTCTTCAAAGCAGCGCACCATGTGCATGACATTCAACGCCTCACCATAGCCGGTATCGCCATCCACCAGCACGGGCAGGGCAGAAGCGCGCACCACCTGGCGCACATGCCAAGAAACATCATCCACCGTGATCATGCCAAGATCGGGCAGGCCCATGGTGGCGGACATGGCGGCGCCTGACATGTACAGTGCCTCAAACCCTGCCTTTTTCGCGAGCAAGGCAGCGATGCCCAGATGCGCGCCCGGCATTTGGAGGATTTGCGGGCGGTCCAGCAAGCGGCGGAAGCGCACACCGGCGGGTTCATCGGGCAGATCATCGGCAATCACGTAAGGCATAGCTATTTCCTCAGAAGAAAATGAATGTCACCAGCACGAAAAGCGGGATCAAGACCACCAGGGCCCAGGCGCAATAGCCGAAGAAGGATGGCATGCGCACACCCTGTTCTTCGACAATCGCCTTGACCATGAAATTCGGCGCATTCCCGATATAGGAATTGGCCCCCATAAAGACCGCGCCACAGGAAATCGCGGCCAGGGTCAGCGCGCCTTCGGCCATCAGATGCGCAGGGTCGCCGCCGGCGAGATTAAAGAACACCAGATAGGTCGGCGCATTATCCAGGAAGGAAGAAAGCGCCCCGGATAGCCAGAAATAGACCCAAGGGATCGGCTCCCCACCCGCGCCGGAAGTCAGCGCCACAAGCGGCGCCGCCGCCCCAGCCGTGCCGGCGCGCAGAATGGCCAACACAGGCGCCATGGTGACGAAAATGGCCGCGAACAGCTTCGCCACTTCCGCAATGGCGCCCCAGGCAAAGCCATTATCATCGCGCAATTGCCGCGGCGTAACCCAGATGGAAATGGCGGCAATGCCAACAAACACGGCCACACCCACCAGCCGTTCAAGCCCGATCTTTTCGCCAAACAGCGCCACATC